>NZ_LWGA01000720.1:0-5969 GCF_001635235.1 Oleiphilus sp. HI0117
CCGAAGTCCTTGAAAGAAGTTATCACCGCGGGCGAGCAGCTAATTATCACTGAGGATATTAGGTCTATCTTCGAACAGCTCCCTAAGACAAGCTTGTCAAATCAATACGGCCCTTCAGAGTCTCATGTGGTAAGCGAACTTATCATGAGAGCCCCTGCCAGCGATTGGCCGGAAATACCCCCAATTGGTAGCGCATTACCTCACGCGAAACTTAATATATTGAATGATAATGGCCAAAATGTCAGAGCTGGAGAAGTAGGAGAGCTCTATATTAGCGGCCCAGTTTTAGCTACTGGTTACATAAATAATTCGATAGAGACAAACAAACGCTTTGTCACTATGACGATCAATGGCAAAGAACAACTTTGCTATCGTACAGGGGATTTGGTCTCAGCAGATAATAAGGGCCAGTTAGTTTATTCAGGTAGAACTGATAACCAAGTAAAAATTAGTGGCTATCGTATTGAGTTATCGGAAATTGAAGCCTGTTTAATGAAGCATGAGAGTGTCTCCAATGCAGCTGTAACAGTTTCAGAGAGCGAAGCGCAAAAATCGATTATTGCTTTTATTGTAAGCAACTCTGAGGATGCTTCAATACTCAAAGCATACCTCACGCAAGAGCTACCTGCCTATATGCAGCCGTCTCATTTTCTGTTCAGCGATGCACTGATGACAACGCCTTCAGGGAAAATCGACCGCAAGAGTATGCTCGCCCAGTATCACGCCAATCAAGGTAAGTTAGCTGAGCAGGTTTCAAGCATGCAGAAAGAGCAGCTAATAGCTGTGCCAGATAAAGTGTCACTAAGCTCAATGATCTATTCCTTGCTTGGTAACGACAATATCGACACATCAAAAAGTCTGGTTGATGTAGGCATGACATCACTCATGGCGAACCAGTTATCAGTTCAGCTATATGAAAGCTTTCAGCTAGATATACCCGCCTATAAGCTTTTTCAATACGCTTCGATAGACTCGTTTATCAATCATCTTAGTAAGCAAGTGAGAACTAACAACTATCAGACACGAAATACTAACTCCCGCAAAGATGGCTCTCGTGACATCGCTATTATAGGCATGGCCATTAATGCACCTGGCGCAAATAACCTTCCACAATTTTGGGAGAACTTGCTAGCAGAAAAAGAAAGCCTGCATGTATTTGCACCCACGTCAGCAGATGGTGAAGTTAACACTCGAGGTATCATTGCAGAGCCTCTTGCTCTCGATGCGAGTTTTTTTGGAATTTCACCAATTGAAGCCGAGTTTATAGATCCACAGCAACGCATTATGCTCGAGCTAGCTTGGCACGCCATAGAAGACTCTGGAATTGTTGCTGACGAATTTCCGGGACGTATTGGCGTCTTCTGTGGTACCGGTAATAATTCATACTATTTAGAAAATGTTTTAAAAAACCCTGAAAAGCTCGCTGACTATGGCGCTTTACAAGCTATGGTCGCAAATGAAAAAGATTACACCGCAACACGAATTGCGCACAAACTTAACTTAAACGGCCCTGCAGTCAACATTCAGACTGCCTGCTCGACATCTCTGGTAGCGGTGTGCCAGGCTGTTGAAGCTCTCCGCTCTGGCGAATGCGAGGTCGCCATTGCTGGAGCCGCTTCTCTCTCCTTCCCGCAAGAACAACCTCATATCCCCGAAGAAGGAAGTATCAAGTCTCATGACGGTCATACGCGCCCCTTCGATCGCGAGGCAAACGGCACTGTGTTTAGTGATGGTGGCGGTTTGGTCGTTCTAAAACGACTCGATTACGCTATCGAAGACGAAGATAGAGTAACAGCCGTTATCAAAGGTGTAGCAGTCAACAATGATGGCGCTCAAAAAGGCAGCTTTTCAGCCCCAAGCGAAGAGGGTCAGAAAAACGTTATTCTGGCAGCACAACAAGATGCTGGACTCACTGCAGATAAGATAGGGTACATAGAAGCTCACGGAACCGCTACCCCCATTGGTGACCCTATCGAAGTATCGGCCCTGAAAGCAGTCTTTGAACAAAACTCTAAAATACCTGAAGCTCAGTGCCTACTAGGATCCGTCAAAAGCAACCTGGGGCATTTAACTGCAGCAGCCGGTGTCACGGGCTTAATAAAGTCTGCACTATCTGTATCGAAAGGACAGATTCCGGCCAGTATTAATTTCACATCACCAAACCCTGACTTAAGGCTAGAGTCTTCACCGTTTTCTGTCGCTACAACCACCGCTACTTGGAAACAGGAAATTGGCCAGCGATATGCAGGTATCAGCTCATTTGGCATAGGAGGCACCAATGCTCATGTGATTATCTCTGGGTATGACGCTGAGCCGGCAACTGCTTCTGCACAGACACCAACAAAACTACCACTGTGTCTTAGTGCAAATTCACCCAAATCACTCGCTGATCAAGCTAGGCAACTTGAAACATTTCTACTAAAAAATACTGACACAGATATCGATCACCTTAAAAACACCTACTGCTTTCACCGACAAGCATTGAAGTATCGACAAGCTATATTAGGAACAACTAGAGACAGCATTCTTAGTGAACTATCACAGTTCACTAAGAATGCTTCAGACGCGCCTACAAAGGACCCAAAGATTATATTTATGTTTCCTGGACAAGGAACTCAAGTTAATCGTATGGGTAAGAAGCTCTACAATGAACTTCCGCTCTTTAGAGCACATTTGGATAACTGCATCGAGATATGCAAAGACGAATTTAACGTCGATCTCATACATATCCTATTCTCGGATGATCCAAGCCTTCACCTTACTGAGAACACGCAAATAGCATTGTTTTCGGTGGGTTATGCTATTGCATCAAGTTTAATGGAGCTTGGTATCAAACCCGACGGAATGATGGGACACAGCATTGGTGAACTAGCTGCGGCAACCTTGTCTGGGGTATTCGATTTACACACGGCAATTAGAGTAGTTTTAACGCGCGGCAGAGTCATGCAAAGACAGGCGAGTGGTAGCATGTTAGCCGTAGAAAGCAGCTTTGACGCAATCAAGCACTTAATTCCGGATAGTGTTGTTCTTTCAGCTCAAAATACTCCTGAATCACTCACTCTCTCTGGTGAAGATGTTCATATTGAACAAGCAAAAGAAGCACTGGAGAAGGCCAGTATTCATTGCACAAAGCTAAGAACCTCGCACGCTTTCCACTCGCCAATGATGATCCCTGCCGAGCAGGCTTTCATCACAGAGCTCAAGGGCATTCATTGCAAAAAGCCCAGTATCCCATTTATTTCCTGTGTCAGCGGCGACTGGATTACAGATGAACAAGCAAGCGACACTCGCTACTGGGCTAGCCAGATAGTAGCTCCGGTACAGTTCAAAGGTGGCACTGAAAAGCTAAGCAAGTGGTCAAACCTTATTGTTATAGATTGCGGCCCAAGACGTGTTGCGTCTCACTTACTTAGCCAATGCTTGGAAGATAAGGATGACCTTAATATAATAACGGCCCTACCAAAGCCAACAGAAGAAGCTGAAGATAGCCAATTTATCGCCTGCCTAGGCAATATATGGAAAACGGGATTATCTGTCGACTGGCGTAAACTAGCCAGGCCGATAAAACCAGCGATGGGGTTTTTACCTCCTTATGCCTTTGAACATAAAGATTTCTATATAGCACCACAGGCCAGTCACTCCGCCTTCAACCTAGAACAAGAGCTTAGTAAGAGCTTTGACAGTAATCAGTCCAATTTCTTGGGCGACCTGACTCAACTTAGCCAAGGGCTGCAACAACAGTTTGCAGCCATGAATAACAACTTTCTCGATATTGCATCATTAGGCGCTAGCCCAGTCTCAATTCAGGAGACTCAAGTAGTATCTGGAACCAACTTATTTAATGATATAGAAGCCGACACCATGACGACAAACGCGATCAGCCAACTCAAAACACTTTTTTCAGATACTTCGGGCATCGACTTAAACGACGCCAATCCTGATGCAACCTTTTTCGAATTAGGCCTCGATTCTCTATTCTTAACGCAGTTAGCCTTAAAACTGAAAAAGACCTTCAAATCCAAAGTAACCTTCCGTCAACTTATGAATGAATATAGTTCATTCAATAAGCTAGCGACAAAGTTAGAGGGCGACGGAGCCTTAACTAGCGCGCCTGTGGCAACACCGAACCAAGCACCTGTTCACATTGACACGCCTTCTGTTTCCGCTCCTTTACCAGTAAGTCACGCGACTACCACCAATGCAAACGGCTCGCCTTTAAACAGTTTGCTTTCGCAGCAACTTCAATTGGTAAACAGTCAAATTGCTTTATTAAACCAATTAAGCCAGGGTCAAGCAGGAGCGCCAGTTCAAGCTTCAGTACCTGCCACTACACAAACCTCCGGCACCGCGGAGCTAAGCGATACTCAAGACAAAAAACCCTTTGGTGCGGGCACCCGTATTAACGTTAAGCGCTCAAATGAGCTCAGTGCCGATCAACAGCAGAATTTGGAAAAGCTTAGTCAGCGCTATAATGCCAAGTTTTCAAAGTCTAAAGACTTCGCTCAAGCAAACCGCTCCCAGCTCGCGGACCCTCGAGTAGTCTCCGGGTTTCGAGATAAACTGAAAGAGGTTATTTACCCTATTGTTGTCGAGAAGTCTGCCGGCGCACACCTTTGGGATATCGACGGAAATTGTTTGATTGACGTCACCTGTGGCTTTGGCTCAAATTTCTTTGGCAATGGTGCTGAATTTATTCGCTCGGCCGTTGCCAAACAGCTAGAAACCGGTTACGAAATCGGCCCCCAGAACCCCTTAACTGAAAAGGTATCCAAGAAATTTTGCCAGTTAACTCAACTAGAGCGTGTTGCTTTCTGTAATACTGGTTCTGAAGCTGTACTTGGCGCCATACGATTAGCGCGCACAGTGACAGGCAAAGAACATATCGTCATGTTTGAAAACGACTATCATGGAATCAATGATGAGGTTATCGTCCATCGAGGTTCGAATGGCCTACCGTTACCAGCAGCAGCCGGTATTCCTGGAGAGGCCGTCGCCAACACAATGATTCTAGACTACGGTGACCCACAGTCTTTAAAGTATATCGAAGAAAACGCCGATGACATCGCTGCTGTTCTGATCGAACCTGTACAAAGCCGAAACCCAGAACTTCAGCCTAAAGAGTTCGTTCAAGAGTTAAGGAGCTTATGCGATCAAAATGAGATGGCCCTTATATTCGATGAAGTCATTACAGGTTTCCGCCTCGGACCACGAGGAGCTCAAGGCCATTTCGATATTCCAGCAGATATCGCAACCTACGGTAAGATTATCGGTGGAGGTATGCCAATTGGTGTTATTGGAGGCAAGTCCAAGTATATGGACGCCTTAGATGGTGGCCAATGGCGATATGGTGATGACTCATCGCCCGAAGTTGGCGTAACCTACTTTGCGGGAACCTTTGTACGCCACCCACTCGCGATGGCTGCAGCAAATGCAGTATTAGATAAACTAATAGCCGAGCCTACTATACAGCAGGATTTGGGCAACAAGACCGCTGCAATGGTCGAGCAAATGAACCTGTACGCAAGCCAACGAAATGCTCCGATCAAAGTCGTGAACTGCCAGTCCCTATTCCGTTTTAAAATTCCCCAAGATATCGCTTACGAGGAACTAATATTTACGCTGTTGAGAGAAAAAGGAATCCATATATGGGATGCACGCCCATGTTTCCTTACCACAGCTCATAGTGATGAAGATATCGCTGCAATCATTAAAGCTTTTGAGGAAGCCGTCGACGAAATGCTGTCGTTAGGATTCTTTCCCGAGCTCGATCCGAGCAAAAACACGAACACCCAAAACACTGAAGAAACGGCGTCATTGCAAAACACTCCACCAGTTCCAGGAGCTAGATTAGGAAAAGATTCCCAAGGAAAGCCTGCATGGTTTATAAGGGACCCTGAACAACCTGGAAAATACAGAATGCTAGAGCAAAACTAATGACTAGCCAAATCAAGACCATACAATCTGTTTCG
>NZ_LWGA01000721.1:0-1813 GCF_001635235.1 Oleiphilus sp. HI0117
AAGCTGCTGAATAAAAGAGAACGGTAAATCATAAATACCGTAGCGCTCACCAATATCCTCTAACATAGCTAACCACAGCTTGGCAGTCATCTCTGAATCATACAAGGCACGGTGAAAACTACCCGATGAGATTGAGCTAACAGTATCAAGGTTCGCATACTGAACCAAAGTTCCTAACTTATGATTCGGCGCATCCTGAAAAATACGCCTAGAAGCGAGCAAAGAACAGGCAAAGTCTCCCGGATAGGAGCAAGAAACTCGTGATAGTTCAGCATCAAGAAAGCGTTTATCAAAAGAGGCGTTATGAGCGACTAGGTTATGCCCGGCAATAAAATCATTAAAGCGCTTCATCACCTCTTCACAGGGAGCCGCCTTGCTCAACATTGCATTGCTAATACCGGTATAATCTTCAATAAAAGCACTGATGCGAATACCGGGGTTCATTAGGGATTGAAAGCTATCTGTAATCTCCCCACCTTCAATCAGCACTGCACCAATTTCTATCGCACGTTCTCCCATATCAGGAGATAAGCCACTCGTCTCAAAGTCCAGTACGACAATCGTATCTGCTCGTTTTGCGTTCATTAGGTCTAGCCATTTCCAATCATTAATTTGCGCTTAGAGTACACTATCTTCCGGATGAGAATAAGGTGATGCTTGGAAAAGCTCGACTCCAAAACAGAGGAGTGACAAAGCAATAAAACTTTTATAGGTAGGATAGAAACAGGCTCTGATTTTTAACTGATTTCATATCAAGGCAACCCGTAAAACTATCGAAAAGTACTTTGAGAAAATTCATCAGCTTTATGAGCAGAAAAAAAGCCATCTCAAGTGAGATAGCTTTAGTTCTGGGTGATTTCCTTAAGTGCTGGCAACAATAGTGTACTTCAGGCTTAGATAGAATTAGGACTTCTTTTGTCTACGAGCAAAGCTTAAGCCTACTAAACCCAAACCAAGAAGCGAAAGCGTAGCAGGTTCTGGAACATCGATTAAAGGTACTGAAACCGAGGTGACTGACGTGACCGTCATTCTGGTGTTTGCTAAGAAATACTGCTGTGGATCTGAAACCTGGTAAAGGTAAGTTTCAGCCGATATCGTTGGGCTACCCGGTCCGGTTCCAAATGGTCCAGTGCCTTCGGCCCACGTACTGATATTTATTTCAGATCCACCTTCCTTTACGTTAATTGTTGACAAACCGAATTCAGTGATTGAAACCCTCGCCTCACGAATACCGCGGTCGTATTCAACCATATTTTCGGTGGCCAGATGATAATCAATACTAGCCTGCCAGTCCGAGTCGTCGTAACTAATCAAATCCGCATAATTAATTCCAAACAAAGTCCATTCAATTGAACAAGCTCCATCAGCATTTCCATCCAGCGCGTTACAATACGTATACGTTGGAGTTCCATCATCATAAAATGTACTCGCCCGAGTCCCTTCGTTATCGAATGTAAAAGACCATGATAATGAATCGCCGACATTAAGCCCGGTCACGTCACTCTGTGCAACCTGAGTAACCCAAGTTTCCGTAACGATGGCTGCATTTGCTGACATCGAACCTAATGCTAAAACCCCTACAGCGGCTAATTTTTTTAACGTAAATTTCATAATAAGCACCTATAAAAAAGAAACTCTTACATCAAAAAAAAATTAAGCAAATTCAATACAAACTTATACTCTACGAAACCTCAATTCATTAGACTCAACTCGAGAGACCGAAGCTATAACAAGAAATACGTATAGAGATATAATGAATTTCACATATTTTGACCTTATAAAATCATGACCATCTTCTACTAAAGGCAAGTGT
>NZ_LWGA01000722.1:0-6369 GCF_001635235.1 Oleiphilus sp. HI0117
TATGCCTTAAATTTAAATTACCAAGCGAGCCAATATACGACCCTCGTACACACCCTCAAAGAAATTTTCTTTGCTAACTCCCGCCATCACTGCCACCTTAAAAAAATCAACCGAAAAGACATGCCTAAAGTAATTTTTTACTCCCACTTCATCCACTTCTACAAACAAATACCTATATACGATATTCGTACATTTTTTCCTTATATTTCAAAGCATTACTAAAAACAGCTTCTTGACCAAAACAACCTTCTTTCATAACCTATAGTGAATACTTTCTCTATAGATTTGGAATTAATGCTCATGTCAAAAGACATCAAAAAAGCATCTAATCGACTTGCATTTATTGACGGTCGGATTGACCCAGATACTTTATTCAATCATCTACGCAAACTTAGCGAGTCAGGCCTGCTTACAAAGACACTAGAAGAAAGAAATCGAATTCTATGTTCCGCAACTGATAACGGAATAATCACTTGGACCCATAGCGAAAACTATGTCCCCCCAAATAATATCTACGATGACCACCATCCTGGAGAGCAAAAATGACAAAAATTGCAATTCACAGCGACTTGCACATGGAGCTCCAAGGTGCTCCTATGTATTGGCTTGAGTTTACACCCGATATTCTAGTGTTAGCTGGTGATGTCCATAAAGCCTGTGACATTCAGAAAATACTACCATTGCTCACCGAATTCAGACCAAACATGGATATTGTGTTCGTGCCCGGCAACCACGAATACTACGGTTGCAAGAATATGATTGAGACAGAACAAGCTTTACGAGAAGAGTTCTCAAAGTCGAAACAAATACACTTTCTTCAATGCGATTCAAAAGTAGTCCAGGGCGTTAGGTTTATCGGCTGCACAGGTTGGACAACACTATCCGCTCTAAAAAACGAAGAGTTTCCTAATGTCGAACCAGTCATCGCTGATCGGATCAATGACTTTCATTATATTGGAATGGGTGACCATAAATTTAGTACACAAGAGTGTATTGAACTTGGGCACCAACAACGCGAATGGCTCAAACAACAGCTACAAGCAACACAAGATGAAAAACTCCCGTCCATGGTAGTGACTCACTTCTCACCGAGCCTCCAGTTTAGAAATAAACAGCACTCAATAGATGAAATTACAGCATATTTCTGTAACGAGCATATCGATCTCATTGATTCATACGCCCCTGACTATTGGGTATTCGGCCATACACATTTTAATGTCGATGAAATCAGAGGACGCACGCGTATCATCAGCAACCAACACGGTTATGGACGAGAATGCTCTGATTACCAACCAAATTTCATGATTGAATTGTAGAAATGATATTAGCTCTAGACCTTGAGTACACATTGATATCCAGCGCTGTCTCGTGCTTCGTCAGGCCCCATCTAAATGATTTCCTTGAATGGTCAAATGAAGCATTTGAAAAGGTATACCTATATACGACAGTTCCAGAACATAGAGTAGTGAAGATACAGCGTGATCTATTTGAGTTGAAGGAGGTTAATCACATTTTTCGTGATCTTAAATCTGTGACCTGGCCGAGGAAGGGGTTGAAAGATCTAACTTACGTCCATCACCAGTGGGACAGAGTAATCATGGTAGATGATCTGCCCGATTGTTATGCAGTACCCCACCAAAGAGATCAATGGATGGAGATTGAACCTTTTGATCCAGAAAAACCTGACATTGCGCTATCTAAGTTAATTGGGAAGCTTGAAACGAAACTAAGCGTCAATTGAGCCGATACCTCTTATTAAGTGTATTTTTTCTTGTATCCAAACTCAAATTAAAAGCCCTGATCAATGACATATTCAAACAAAGTTTATAGGAGATGATCTCAGTGAAAATGCAATCAAGAGTTGAAAAGTTTGAGAACGTTGGTTTTGTCTGCGACGCCTGTATGTCCCCTGTATTTTTTGAGGACAACGATATGCAAGCTTCCCTGTCAGCTAAGTTTGGACCTGGATCAGAGGAAGATGGAAACGAGTACCATCTAGATCTGTGCGAAAGCTGCTTCAAAGAGGCACTTTCAGAAATGAAGATCATACGTCGTAATGAATTCATGTTTGATGAAAAAAACAACGATGACGTTCGTTATCCAGATAAGTTTGGGCTTGTTCGGGAGTCTGGAAAAGCTGATATCCCCAGAACAAGAATTGTAGAAGGTATTCACCTAACTTCAGCCCAAAAGGAAGATGATTAATTTGGAGAGATTAAAGAGTAGAGCAAGGGAAACGAGCCTTAACATAAGGCTACGCCTCCTGCTTCGAATACTGTACTGTGAAATCGACGTTTGCGTCTCGGCTTCTTCGGCAGGTAATTTGTCTGGTTAATTTTAAATTGATCATATACACGTTAACAGGGATCTCACTTATGGATATCTATGGAGAATTTCAAGATGATTATTTACAACCAACAGACTCTAAGAGAGCTCATTTCTACCCTACACGAATATTTGAATGCTCGAGGGATTAATGTCGAAAATGCCCGCCTCTACGAGATATTTTCTCATTCACAAGGTTTCAAAACTTATGCCGCTCTGGTGAGTAGCTTGCCCATAATGTTGGATGAAAGTGCCGGTGTGACACGAGAGCTAATTGAGAGTTTTCGTCGTTATGGTATTAAATCTGAAGATCACACAATGCCAAGTACACGGTTACTTGCGGATATGGCCGATAGAAAGCAAGCATTTCCTACTGTGGCTGGTCCGCGTTGCGGTTTAAGGTTAAATATTGACTGGGATGATGGACGAATTTATCTTCCATCTGAATATCATGAGTCTGACCATAGATCTTGCCCATGGAATGAGCTTTATGGACATTCTTCGAGCTTCGTATTACCAGGTATTGTATTGAAGAAAGAATATGAAGCGCTTCGTGAGGAAATAGCTCCAATCGTTGACAGAGTCGTCGCTGGATATTCAAATAATGGGACTCAAGTGAAAGCGTCATTTACTGATGACGCAAATGAAGCGCTTGAGGAGTTGAGTTATTTGATTGACGACTTTGAATTTGAATATTCAGACCAGTGGGGGCCACTACCCATGGATTTATACTATGACGAGGCTGTGCACGTAAGCGATGTTGAGGAATTGAAGCTCACTGAAATCCGCTTGGATGGCGAATTGCTGCTCGATTACTCATTTACAGACATTCAGTTAAGACAGCTTGTTGCAGAGGAAGAAAATCGTGACATACCGATTAAGCATGAGTCTCTTTATCTTTATTTCAAAGATCTCAGAGACGATTGTCTTAAAAATTTCGAAGAGCAAAGTCAATCTAATTAGAAATTGAAGTGATCTATTAGCCACCCCTTCTCTTTTGGTGGCTAATACCGTGACTAATTAGGCGTAATCCAGAAGAACTTTCGCTTCTAACTCTAAAGCCCTAGCCAACTTCAAAATATTCAATAGAGCAACATTTCTATGCCCACTCTCAATCCCTGAAATATAGCTTCTGTCTATATCTGCAAGATAGGCAAGCTCTTCTTGAGTGATCTTTTTATCCTTTCTCAATCGCGCTAAGTTCCGTCCAAACTGGATTAGCTCTTCATTTGCTTCGGGCATTGAGTGGGCACCATTAAATGATACCTATAATCAACAAAATGCTGGAATTCACTACAGACTATGAGTAACATTTATCCACAGATTGCCAATAAAATGGAAAAAAGGAATTTTTGATGGAACCAAAGTTTAAGTACATTCTCTCGTCTACAGTTATGATATCTGCAATCGCACTGTCAGGTTGTGGTTCAGATGACCCTAAGCATGAAGAAGAACAACAAATTTCTGCTTATACAAATCTAGATCTTAGTGATGCTGCTTCTCTTGTGGTCGGCAGTGAGCAAGCTGCCTCTGGAGTAATGTCAGCAGCGAGTTTTACAGCATCTAATAGTAATGGACTCACTACAAACAATGTTTTGTACAAGGTAAGTGCAGACGGTTCTTTAGAAACAGTTAAGTTTGTAGATGAAGACGGTAATGAAACCGAAGTCGTATATCGACCTGAATGTGCTAAGAATATCAATGATGATTTCGTCGCAATGTATAGCACTCAACAGCTACCTCTAAAGTTCTTGGTTACTTCTGAAGATGGTTCGACGCTCAGCAGTTCCGAAGTAACACAGTCTGCTGCGATGTTATTGATAAGAAAAAGTGATGGGAAAATATTTCCATTGAAGGCAGGGGCTACTCGTCTTTATCCAAATTCAGAAGGCGAACATGTTCTGGTGCCGATTTGTGATCCGATTACCACTTCCAGTGATATGTGGACCTTACCTCATGACACTGTTTTAATAACCGGCGTATTAGATGAGAGTATTGGAGCGACATCATTTCTTCTGAACCTGAAGAAAGAAGGTGACCTGGAAGCCAGAACCTACCTTCTTCCTGGGGATGGCATTGGTAATTATCCAGTAACTATTTCTCCTAACGCGATCGCTTATGGCTCAAGAGTTATTGGTGACAACTCTCCAGGTGTTGGCCGCTTAGTTACTGGCGTTGAATCAGATATTCTATCAGGTGGAGTGGGTGATCGAATTCGACTACCAGATGGATTGAATTACAGACGTTTTTTGGAGCGCCAGTACACAGAAGAGTTTCGAGAACCAGATCTGTGTTTGAATTTGCATGAGAGCCAGAAAGAAGCATTTAACTGTGAAGAACAATGGATTAGAACCTATACAGGTTTTGATGAAGTTCTAACCGAGTACACCTTAACTTCAAATTCAAGGGTTGTTGAACAAGAAGTCTACCGTAGCACGTATTCTGAAGAGTATGATCCATCTGCAGCAAATTGGGGATTGGAATTTCGTTATCCAGGAACAGATCTATTTTTAGGTGAGTCGTGCAATTGGTATCAATACGATGAAAGCCTTGCTAAGAAGCTTGCGCTTGTTGATTCTGTAATCCCTGCAGACCTGATTGCTTCTTATGGCGCTGGCCAGATCACTTGTTCTGCAATGAAATCTGATATACCTAATACAGGAATCGGTGAACAGAATTACTATGATTATTCTGGATATATGAGTTTCGTAATTTTGGTTAATGTTGAAGGCGCTAGTAGTCGAAGCTTTTTAGTGCAGTATAACCCGCTAACAGGGGATAGATTAATTGGTGAGCCAGAAGTTGCAGCATCTGGTCGCTATGCTACTTACGATATTAGCGATCATCCATACGACAAAGGTTTGTATCAAGGGCAAGCGTATAACAGTAACGGTGACCAAATATTTCTAATCTACGATATTGAGGACGGAACAGTGGCTGAATCAATCCATAAGCCGAATAGCTCTGGTTACTACTATATTTCGCCTATGAATTAATAAACTATGAAACCAGAAAAAGCATCAAGGACGATGAAAAAATTATATTTATCAAGACTGCGGCATACCGATAAGCTGTTTGCCAAGGAGGGCAGGATTATGAAGAAATTGATTTCCTATATAGCGGCTGTTATTTCTGCATTAATATTTTCAGGTTGTGAAAATAAAGATTCTACAGACGTCGATCATTCTCAATTACACGTTGGACTGACGGCAACTTATGAAACTCATAAGCTTAAGACTCATTCAGTTAACCCTGATAAGGAGTTAAACTTTCAATTTAGCCTTTTTGAAAAACAAGATGAAGATGCTGGGCTATTTGAACAAGTAGAGGTGGACGTCACTGAACCTAATAAGTTCTTTTTGAAGATTGATGATGAAACTTATGATTTGTTTGAGTACAAAGCTTATGATTTAACCTTCAGCGCGGTTTACTACAGTGTAAATCTGCCAGAGCCTAGTCGTGAAGAACGACAAATCGAAATCATTTTCGATGGCGACGCATATTCATCGTTGTCATTTGAAATGCCTCCTCTTTTTGAGGTCGAAACAAATATTTCTGGCGAGTATTCCCCTTCCGAAGAAGACCTGGTGTTTAATTGGGATATCTACGGCGTAGATACTGTTGATGTACACCAATCTTCCCAAGAAGAATGCGCACCCTATGAAGCTGACTCTTCAGAGGAATTAACTCACGTAATTCCTGCCGAAACAATCTGCCCTGATTCAGTCGCCGCAATTATTAGAGTTTCGTCAAATCCAGGTTTAGAGATTGTTAACGACGGCTTCAGTTCCTTTAGTGTTGATTTTACGCAAGAATTCGAGCAACGAATATCTATAAAATGATTAGAACTACTAAATGCCGCTTTAGTTATCCCGCTGTGACTAAACCGGCATTTATATCTTTCTTTAGTTTTAGCTAATCAACGCCTCAGTTAAAGAGTTTTATCGTTTATCAAGAGTATTTCTATAAGCTCATTTCTCCCCAAAAAAACAGATCATACTCCAAAATTTAAAGCTGTCTTCTCCATATACTCACCACCCTATT
>NZ_LWGA01000723.1:0-3907 GCF_001635235.1 Oleiphilus sp. HI0117
TACAGGTCTGTATGGTGAGGCCTTGCCAACCTACCAGGGTAGCCAGGAAAGCAGGCCCAAGACAATCAAAGTAAAGGGCGGTTCGTCTGGTGGTGACAGCTATTTTGAAAGAGTCTCTCAGAAAGTAGTATCTATGTTTTAAGATTAATTGGGGTCAGAGTAGAATGGCACTTACTTAAGCTAGGACGCGCTCCGACGCTTGTCATTCCCGCTATGCCCCATCGTCATTGCCGCGCAGGCGGCAATCTATTGTTTTGAATCCTACACGACTAAACAAAAAAGAAGACTTCTCGTCGCTGCATGATTTAATGCGTTTAGTTTTACTTTTAATGTGTCGCATAACTCGTAAAAACAATGGATTCCCTTATTCAAGGGAATGACGTCTTTGTTTGCCTTAAGTAAGTGCCATTGGGGTCAGAGTAAAAGCGAAGGTTTTTCCTCTGACCCTGATGATTTAATGATTACAAAATATATTGGCTTAAATCTTCATCTTCAGACAACTCATCGAGTTGCTCTTTAACGTAGTCAGCTGTCACTTCAAAGTCATCTCGTTGGCTGTCGCCAGCCTCAAATGATATATGCTCCAGAAGTCTCTCAAGCACTGTGTGCAGGCGACGAGCCCCGATATTTTCAGTCTTCTCATTAACCTTCCAGGCAATGTGTGCAATCGTTTCGAGTGCGTCCTCACTGAAGCTGAGTTTTAAGCCTTCGGTAGCCATAAGTGCAATATATTGGTCAATCAGTGAAGCATTTGGTTCGGTTAGAATCTTTTGGAAGTCTTCTGGTGACAGCGCTTTAAGCTCAACACGAATTGGTAGGCGCCCTTGAAGCTCAGGAATAAGGTCTGAAGGCTTCGATAGGTGGAAGGCGCCTGAAGCAATAAACAGAATGTGGTCTGTTTTGATTGGCCCAAGTTTAGTGGTTACTGTACTTCCTTCAATTAGTGGAAGTAAATCGCGCTGTACACCTTCGCGTGATACGTCGGCGGAGGAGCCTTCAGAGCGCTTGGCAACTTTATCGATCTCATCGATAAAGACAATACCGTTCTGCTCAACTGCCTGGATAGCTTTAGATTTAATGTCTTCTTCATTTACCAGCTTGCCAGCTTCTTCTTCTTTGACTTGCTTAAGCGCGTCTTTAACCGTTAGTTTTCGGGTTTTCTTTTTGTCACCGGACATGCTGGAAAAGATATTCTGAAGCTGGTTGCTCATTTCTTCCATGCCTGGAGGCGCCATAATCTCAACGCCTACAGGTGTGGCGCTGACTTCAATATCGATTTCTTTATCGTCTAAATCGCCTTCTCGGAGCTTCTTGCGGAAGATTTGTCGCGTCGAAGAATTATCGCTTTGAGCTGAGTCGGCACCCGTTCGTGCTGGAGGAAGCAGGGCATCTAAAATACGCTCTTCAGCAGCGTCAGCAGCTTTAGTGTCGACAAGCTTCATTTCTTTTTGCCGCAACATATTAAGGGCCGAGTCAGCAACATCGCGAACAATAGACTCTACATCTCTACCCACGTAGCCTACTTCAGTAAATTTCGTTGCTTCAACCTTCAGGAAGGGAGCATCAGCAAGTTTAGCCAAGCGTCGGGCGATTTCAGTTTTACCCACACCGGTTGGGCCAATCATTAAAATGTTTTTGGGGGAAATTTCTTCTCTTAAGGCCGGGTCAAGTTGCATGCGGCGCCAGCGGTTTCGAAGTGCGATAGCAACTGCACGCTTGGCTTCATCTTGGCCGATGATATGTTGGTTGAGCTCGTGTACGATTTCGCGAGGAGTCATGTTTGCCATGGAATTTAGTACCGTATCATGTAAAGGGTGATGTTGATTCGGGCTTTCGTTAAGTTGTGTCGTGCCTGATTAGTGGCTATTTGGCTTCACCAAGGTGCTCGATGGTAAAGGCATCATTAGTGAATACGCAGATGTTGGCAGCGATCGTTAGACCTTTTTCAACAATCTCTTGTGCTGATAGCTCGGTGTTTTCAAGTAGAGCTCTTGCGCTAGCTTGAGCGAAAGGGCCGCCAGAGCCAATTGCAATCAGGCTATCTTCAGGCTCTATTACATCGCCATTACCGGTGATGATAAGAGAGTTGTTTTCGTCTGCCACGGCAAGCAATGCTTCAAGCTTTCTGAGTGCGCGATCTGTGCGCCAGTCTTTGGCTAGCTCAACGGCAGCTTTAACAAGATTGCCTTGATGTTTCTCTAGTTGCGCTTCAAAACGTTCAAACAATGTGAAAGCATCTGCTGTGCCGCCTGCAAACCCGGCGATGACTTTGCCGTCATAGAGTCGGCGCACTTTTTTAGCGTTGCCTTTCATGATGGTGTTTCCGAGCGAAACCTGACCGTCGCCGCCAAGAGCAACTTCGCCTTCGCGGCGGACTGATAAGATGGTTGTCATGAACTTCTCCACAAAGTTTGCGTTCACCAATGCGGCCAAGTGGCTCAATTGGTGTTTTGACTAAATACTGCCAGCTGCGATTAAGCGATGTATTGCAGCAGCGAAAGTTTTTATATGGAGTCGCTTGAAGAGATATCAAGCGTTAAGAAGGCGCTTTAGCTATCTTTTTTTACTTTCTTGACGAGAGGCTGGATATTAAGAGATACAAGTTTATCCAGGGCGCTATTTAACTTACTACGGTTGGTGAATGGTCCGGTTTTAACTCGGTGCCAGACAGTACCTTTATCATTGGTAACTGTTTCAATATTGGCTTTTAAGCCCTTAAAGGCGATAGTGGCTTTTTGGCGCTCGGCATCTGCCCGGTTTTTGAATGAGCCAGTTTGAATCACATAGAAGTAGTCTTCACTGCCTGATTTTTGTTTGAAGCGATACTCTTCTACCTTCGGTGCAGTCACTGTCGATTCTGGAAGGATATCGTAAAAGTTGAAACGCTTTGCCGGTGCTTCTTCGGCGGGCGTGCTTTTGCTGGCAGAAGGGGATTTTTTGGATATTGTTGGCTGTTTCTCGGGTGTTTCAGTGGGCGGAATAGACTGTAAAAAATACAAGCCATAGGCAAAAGCACAGACCAGTACAATTAGGGAAAGAAAAAATGGTGTACGGTTTTTTACCGGCGCTGAGCTTGGCACTTCTTTAGGGCTTGCTCCGCTGGCCTTCTTGCTCGCGCTGCTTTTAGCCCCGCCAGACTTTCCCGAAGAACCTTTTTTTGTCTTGGGTGCTCCGGGCTTTTTAGTGGTCGAGGGCTTAGCAAAATCTTGAGTCATATGATCAACGCGTCAATAGTTTATCGGGTGTGATTACATTTCTTCAGGAGCGCTAACCCCTAGTAGCTTAAGCCCGTTTCTCAATACTTGCTGGATGCTTAGGCAAAGCACTGCACGAGCATCTCTAATTTTACTATCTTCAACCATTACAATATTTGAATTGTAGTAGGTATGGAAGTCGCTCGCCAAACTATAGAGGTAGTTTGCAATTTGATGAGGCGCATTTTGCTCTCCCGCAATGCTGACAACTTCAGGGAAGCTAGCCAGCGTGTTTGCTAGTTTACGTTCGCTTTCAACGCTTAGCTGCTCTAGGTTGGCTAGGCCGTCTTCGGCAGACCACTCTGGAGAAGCTGCTAAAACCTTTCTAAAAATACTGCTAATTCGAGCGTGTGCATATTGGATATAGTACACAGGGTTGTCATTTGACTGGCTGCGAGCCAGGTCAATATCGAATGTTAGTTGTGAGCTGGGAGCGCGTGCGACCAGGAAGTAGCGAGTGGCATCGCGGCCAACTTCTTCGATCAAGTCTCGCAATGTGACGTAGCTGCCGGCACGTTTGGATAGCTTCACCTCTTCGCCGCCTTTCATGACAGTCACCATTTGGTGAAGAACATAATCAGGCCAGCCTTCAGGTATATCTTGCTTCAATGCTTGTAGGCCTGCTCGAACGCGAGTGATTGTACTGTGGTGGT
>NZ_LWGA01000724.1:0-11244 GCF_001635235.1 Oleiphilus sp. HI0117
TATGTTCAATTTTGAAAGGGTGAGAGTATACCTCTATTACTATGCTTGGCAATAAGCTGCGCGTTGAACTAGCTTCGGTAAGTGGCTAGCACAGATTAATATTGTTACTCTAAGCGTTTCCTTGGTTAGTTATTAGAGTAAGAGAAGAATTTATGAGCCAGCCTGATAAAGATCTACAGGATGATCCGCTTGATTCGAATAATCGAAAGCAAAAGCGTGTACACGCTCTAATACAATGGTGGCAGCAAGAAAAAGATAAAATTGCGCAAGGAGATGTGCTGAAATTTATGCACGAGAACAAAGAGCGTCTCGAAAAGTCCTTGGCCTCAATTTATCAAAACAACTTTGTATATAGGGTGACTAACCTGTTACTGGCTTTTGTTGCTAGTCTGGCTGGACTGGTTGATCGCCTGAAAGATGCCATTGTTAAGTTGGTTTTGAAGGTTCCTGCTCCAGAAGCGGTAAAGGGCTTGCTATTGTCTATCTTTAACGCCGTGAAGCTGCGAGGTATTGTCGATTTCTTTCGCGCCAAGATGTACTCTTTGAAAAAGGCACCTCATAATATTCGTGCTGTTCAGCTAATGGACGAGGTTGTTGCGCGTGCCAAGCGTGACGGCTTGGATATAAAGAAGCACTTTCCCGACATCGCCCGTAAATTCAACGAGCGCAAATTACAGCTGCTACAGCATTCTTTCTTTAAGGAATTTAGTAAATCTCGCATTGAGCGCATACTCGCAATGCCTTTCACCTTTAGTCGCTCAATATCACCGGTTCTACCTGATACTGCCCTGTGGCACAAGTTCTTTGTTTTTCTTGAAAACCGAAATATTGCCGACTTGATATTGGTCGGGAGTAAAGGAGAGCGGGTTTCAACGAAGCATGATAGCAAGCATGTAGTGGGTTCGTCAGAGGTGGTTCGAATCTTGTATCAGGCTTCAGTGCTTAAGGCGTCAGGGCGAAGGGTTTTTATTGTTGGTAATCACGAAGGTTATATTGGGCCGTATCTGGTAAGGAGTATATTGAGGCGGCTTGGTTTTGATAATCTCACAGCAAATTGCAATACAGTCGTTGGTCCGAGAATGTTTTCAAATATGGTTCTAAAGAACGGTGCGAGTAATGTCGGAAACTTGTTCCTGACTTTACCATCACAGAAAACGACGGAAGTTAAAGAGAAGAGCTTAGCTGATGCTTTGCTCAAAACAGCAAGACGGTCACAGCTGCTGATCAAAATGCCAAATTCCGGGCTTCATCTAATCGAGCAAATGAGTTATAGCGACTTTATGAATAAGTTTATTCGATCAGATCGCGCCCGGTTTTCTCAGATCTCTGCTCAGCTCATGCGGGTTGAAAAACATGATCTGGCCCAATACTTGGCAGACGTTAGGCAAACTTGTGCTTTGGATGAATTGGATCGTGAGGATTACGAGTTATTCAAATCCATTATGTATGAGCCGTTTTTGATATTCCCTGAAGGCTCTCGTTCATATGTTGCCAAGGACGGAAGTGTCACAATGAAGTATGTCAGCCCTCGGTTCGTGCAAGCCTATTTTAGGCCTGATGATGTGGTTTTACCTATTAGTCTCGTGGGTGGCTCTGATATAGGCAATAGTTGGCGCCTTAAACCGGCAAACATTGGTCTGTGTGTGGGTGAGCCGATTAAAGTTAGCGAAGAAATGATTGCAAACTTTGATACAGAGGGTGTTGGGATAATGCGTAAAGTTGCGGCGTTACCTAATATAAAAACGGTTAACTTTGACGAAGATATTCAGGCTGGTAAGAAGCTTGAAAGTCATGCTGCTTGATTGAGTTGTACTCAGATCTGAGAGTTTTGTCATATAAATAGCTCTATTTGTCTATTGCATTTTGTCAAAAAGCGTAGCTTTTTGTTTCGCTCATACTTTGCTCATAATTTAAGTAAAATCTAGAGCATCTCTATAACCTGTTGATAGATTGGAGTTAAAAACTATTTATCAATGCGGTATGCTTGGGTTTATAAGTTTCATGTATACCGGATATATAAACTATATATTTCATTTATTCCTGTCATTTAATTAGAATTCTGCTCGAAATTCAAATCACGCTTCTTTCTAAGTTATTTGCAGTTGAGTTGTCGCATATAAAGGAAGGGGGTTTCATTCCTAAACATAAGGGATACGTAAAATGTCACAATACCAAGACGAGATCAAAGCAGTAGCATCTGTTGTAGAAGCAAAAGGTGATAGCTGGGCTGCAATCAACCCTGAGTCAATTGCACGCATGCGCGCTCAAAACAAATTCAAGACTGGTCTTGATATCGCGCAATACACTGCTGATATCATGAACGCTGACATGGCTGAATTTGATAAAGATAAAACTAAGTACACGCAGTCTCTAGGTTGCTGGCACGGTTTTGTCGGCCAACAGAAGATGATCTCTATCAAGAAGCACTTCGGTGGCAAGACTGACCGTCGTTACTTGTACCTTTCTGGTTGGATGGTTGCTGCACTACGTTCAGACTTCGGTCCACTTCCTGACCAATCAATGCACGAAAAAACTGCTGTTGCATCGTTGGTTGAAGAGCTATACACATTCCTGCGTCAAGCTGATGCGCGTGAACTAGGCGGTCTTTTCCGTGCTCTAGACGCTGCTAACGAAGCTGGCGATTCAGCAAAAGCTGCTGAAATCCAAGATCAAATTGACAACCACGTAACTCACGTTGTGCCAATTATTGCTGATATCGATGCTGGTTTTGGTAACGCTGAAGCGACTTACCTAATGGCTAAGCAGATGATCGAAGCGGGTGCTTGTGCACTACAGATCGAAAACCAAGTTGCTGATGAAAAGCAATGTGGTCACCAGGATGGTAAAGTAACTGTTCCTCACGCTGACTTCCACGCTAAGATCCGTGCATTGCGTCACGCTTTCCTTGAGCTAGGTATTGACAACGGTATCATCGTTGCACGTACTGACTCTGAAGGTGCTGGTCTTACTAAAGAAATCGCAGTAGTTAACGAGCCGGGCGATTCTGGTGATATCTACAACTCTTACCTAGATGTTGAAGAAGTTACTCCAGAAGAAACAGCTCCTGGTGATGTGCTAATCAGCCGTGACGGCAAGCTTGTTCGTCCTAAACGTCTTCCTTCTGGCCTATACCAGTTCCGTTCAGGTACTGGTCATGAGCGTTGTGTATTCGATTGTATCGGTGCGCTTAATGCTGGTGCTGACTTGCTTTGGATCGAAACTGCAGTACCAACTGTACACGAGATCAAAGGCATGATGGACGACGTACGTAAAGTACACCCAGATGCGAAGCTTGTTTATAACAACTCTCCATCTTTCAACTGGACCTTGAACTTCCGTCAGCAAACTTATGATACATGGGTAGAAGAAGGTAAAGACGTATCTGCATACGATCGTAACAACCTGATGTCTGCTGAATACGATGAGTCTGAGTTGTCTGCAGTTGCTGACGAACGTACTCGTACATTCCAAGCGGATACTGCTCGTGAAGCGAACGTATTCCACCACTTGATTACTCTACCAACTTATCACACGACTGCATTGTCTGTTGATAACTTGGCTCAGAACTACTTTGGTGATATGGGTATGTTGGGTTACGTTGCTGGCGTTCAGCGTAAAGAGATCCGTCAAGGCATTGCATGTGTTAAGCACCAAAACATGTCAGGTTCTGACATCGGTGACGACCACAAAGAGTACTTTGCTGGTGAGCGTGCTCTTAAGGCAGGCGGTGCTAAGAACACTTCTAACCAGTTCTCTTAATCTGAGACTGGCTAGTTAAGCTTTTTTGATAATGTATTATTGAAAGATGCTTAATGTGTTTAGAAAAAGGCGACTCTAGAGTCGCCTTTTTTGTGGAGATTAAAAGAGGGCAGAGTCAGTGAGTCTAACCCCTTTTAATCTTTAGACTATAGTTTATAGGGTGCGCAATGCGCATCACTACGTATTTTGGTGCGCACCGCGCACCCTATAAAAAGGGCAACTTATCATGATTGACACTCCTTCCTATCTGCAAGATGCTAAAGACCTTCTCGGCAAAGATGGCTTCGCGAGCGGCGATGTGTGGTACCACGGTACTTCGTCTGCGCTGGTTACCTCTATTAATGGTGCGGGGCTTAAGCGTTCGGGTGATAAGGTTATGAATCAGGCTGCTAAGAAGACTATGGCAACGATTGGTAATAACTACACCGAGACACATGATCCGGTATTCCTAACACAGAGTAAGGAGCTTGCGTTTTATTGGGCTCAGCAGGCGGTTAGAAGTCGTAGTGTGCGAGTCGAGGGTGATGAGTCGCCAGTTGTTTACGAAGTTAAGCTGCCAGGTGATCTGCTTTCTAAAGTTAGGCCGGATGTTGGCGCTGCAAGTCTTTTGATGGTAAAGGAGGGAGAGCATTATATGGCGTTTTTGGCTGCACTTTATCAAGATAATGAGGCGGGCGCGTTAGATATAAACCTAATGAAAGCTGATCGTAATGAATATCTAAATAAGCTGGGTATGGCTTATATTGATCAAGATATATCACCTGGGTACGTAAAGCTTTTGTCTGAAGGGTAATACCTATAAAAACTTAAATTAATCGTGAAAACATAGTACAAATTCTCTCAGGAAGGCCTATAATTTAGTGTAAATAAAGCTGACACTATTCACTGAGTTTAGGCATTCCTTCGCATGGCAGTAAAAAAGATCCCTATATCCTTACTTAAGGTTGGTATGTATATTACCAAGCTCGATATATCGTGGATTGACAGCCCCTTCATGTATCACCACTTGAAGATAAAAAATGCCGCTCAAATTGATAAGTTGCTCAAGGCGGGTGTCAAGCAGCTCTCGATTGATACCTCAAAGGGTGTTGATGTAGAAGCGTCAGCTGATGTTATTCGTGATAAGTCCTCACAAGAGACTGATAAATCACAAGAAGATCAGGCTGCGAAAGATAAGCCAGTTTCAGAAGCAAGTGCTAAGGAAAAATTGCCTGAGCGTACGTCTATTAGTCAGGAGCTTGGTGTTGCTAAAGAGTTAAAGGGCAAAGTTGAGAAGCTGGCAGATGAGATCAATGAAGCTCTCAAAAACGATAAAGTGGTTGATGCTCGGCAGGTTTCGCCTTTAATTGACGCTACGCTGTCTAGTCTACAGCGGAATAACCAAGCACTCGCTATCCTTATCAATATTCAGCGTAAAGATGCTTCGCTCGCAAATCATACTTTCGCTTCATTTAGTTTAGTCTTAAGTATATCTATCAAGCTCAGCTTAGGTGACGATGCACAACAGGCGCTCGCTTTAGCCGCATTTTTTCACGATACGGGTTGGCTAAAACTGCCTATGCATTTGCTTGGTAAGGCATCACCTTATACGGCGAGTGAAAAGAAGTTAATTTATCAGCATGTCTCGATAGGCTTACGGTCGTTAAAACAAAACTGTGAGCTCAGTTCAATCGTAATGCGCATTATTACCGAGCATCATGAGCACCTGGATGGAAGCGGTTACCCTTCTGGACTTAAGTCTGATCAGATACATCCTTTAAGTAAGGTTTTCGCAGTGGTTGTCAGGTATGATGAGTTAGTCCACGGCTTGCTTGATAGGCCTGCGGTAACACCTCATGGCGCTCTTGCTAATCTATATAAAGAGGCCAAAAATGAAAAACTTGATGAGCCTTCCGTGTCAGCGCTGATTAGTCTATTGAGTGTTTATCCGGTGGGTAGTGCTGTCCAGCTAAGCAACAAAGAAAAAGGTATTGTTCTTGAGATCGATGCCGATCAACCAAAATTACCTGTCGTAAAGGTTGTTTACGATATGGCAGGGATGGCGCATATTAAGCCCAAGGTGATTAACCTTGCAAAAATCAAGACAGATAAAGAGCTGTCGATTACTTCTGTCTTGGATCTAACCGTCCCAGGCGCTGACCCTGCACAGTTATTGCGAGTAGACCTTTCGTGAGTCCTTCTTTTGATATCACTTCTATTACCTTGGATGCTTTACCTGAAGGTGTGTTGCTTGTCGATAGTGACGGTTGTATTCAGTTCTTAAACAAGGCAGGCCAGGCCATGTTAGGCTGGGATATTGATGCTATTGCCGAAAAAGCAGCGGAGGGCGGTACTGCTCATGAACTATTTTGCCGTCATAGTATTTATACTCATCACGAAGCTGAGGAGTGCCCCTTGGCAAAACAGGGTGAAGCTCAGCTAGCGCCACAGGAATGCTATTGGACGCATAAGAATTCTGAAAACATTGCCGTCAGTTACCGTAGAAGTTATACCGATGATGGCAGCTGCATGATTCTTTTCACTACCTGCGAGCAGCAAGGCTTTCAGCTTGAAGAGCTCAAGAAGCTTTCATTTTTTACTGAAATAAATCCCTCCCCATTGCTGGAGCTTGATGATCAAGGCCTGATTCTTTTTAGTAACCCTGCAATGACTGATCTAATGCTTGAGTTTGGATTTGACGATGAAGGGGCGCCCGCTATTTTACCCAGAGATCTTGCTGCTCTGGTCGGCAAAGCAATAGAGCAGGGTGGTCTAGAGAATATCGAGTCTTCTGCAAATGCTGAAGAAAATAACGATAAGACATCACACTTTTTATGGAGTTTCCATATTAGTGATGGCAGTCAAGGTAGCGCAGTATTGCTTTCAGGGTTAGATGTGACCAGTAATAAAGAAATGGAACTTCAGCGTCAAGAGTTTGAACGAAGCCTGGAGCTCGAAAAAGAACGTACTCGAAAAGAATACTTGGCAATGATGGTGCATGAATTGCGCTCACCCTTGAATGCAGTTGTCGGTTACGCTGGCATTCTTAAATCAAAGTTGTCTAGTCAGTGTAGTGAAACGCAGCTATCTTTGTTCGACCGAATTATCGGGGGCGGTCAGCAGCTCGCTGAACAGATCAGCACGACTTTGGATTCTACGCGGGTAGAAGCTGGAAAGCTGGCTGCCGACATTTCCCGCTTCAATGCAGTGCCTGCGCTTGAAGAAGCGTGTGTACAAGGTGAAACCCTTGCCAAGAAAAAAGGCTTGGATTTTCGCTCTGAGATTTCGGATTCTAACATATACGCCTTGGCAGACAGGCAGCACTTTAAGCAAATTGCGATCAACCTTATTTCCAACGCAATTAAATATACGCAAGCGGGAGCTATTGAAGTATCTCTTCGTCCCAGTTTTGATGAGCAGGTCGGCAAGTGCGTTACTCTTGAAGTAAATGATACAGGCTGTGGTGTTCCTCAAGGACAGCGTGAAAGCATTTTCAAACTATATCAGCGCCAAGATTCCCATGAGAATAGTGAGATTGAAGGTGATGGCTATGGTTTAGCAATATGCTGCGAAATGCTCGCGCTGAATCATGGTCGAATTGTTCTCGATAGCGAGGTGGGGCGAGGTAGCTCCTTCTCGGCTATTTTTCCTCGTTAGGCGATGCTAAAGCGCTTATTTCTTGCCATATCATTCAACACTCCCTAAAATCGATGAAAATCTTGTCGGGGAGCATCTGTCATTTTATCGCTTGATGATTTGCGAATGCTGAGACCATATAAATTCTTGGGATATATCCAATTATTTGTTGTTCTACATTTTGTAGGCAGATAGGGACCCGTTGAACCTGATTGGTTAGAACCAGCGTAGGGAACAAGAATTCATCAAGACTAGACCGATGATTCTAATTGCTTCCTTACTTACCACACTCGTAATACCGGATATGCGGAGCAATAGATGAAAAACGATTCGTTAAAGAAACTGGGTGATACAGCTTACGTAGATGAGTTATCTACCCAGCCTTTTCCAGCCTCAAAAAAAGTATATGTAGAAGGCAGTCGTAAAGATATTCGCGTAGCGATGCGTGAAATTTCACTTACCCCAACTCAGTTGCAGAATGGCGAGCTTGAGGATAACCCTCCAGTTAGAGTTTATGACACCTCCGGCCCCTATACAGACCCCGAGATAGAAGTTGACGTCACAAAAGGGCTAATGCCCTTACGCGATGAGTGGGTTGCTGAACGAAATGATACTGAAGAGTTACCTGGTTTTAGTTCTGAGTACGCAAATGTACGTGATCAAAACCTAGCCTTGGATGGCTTGCGTTTTGAGCATAAGCGTAAACCTCTAAAAGCAAAAGCCGGAAAGAATGTCACGCAACTGTATTACGCTCGTCAGGGTATCATTACGCCGGAAATGGAATATATCGCTATTCGAGAAAATCTGGCTTTAAGCGAGGCGCAGATGGATGAAGCGCTAGCTAACCAGCATCCAGGCGAGTCTTTCGGCGCTTCTATTCCTAAAATGATTACCCCGGAATTTGTCAGAGACGAAGTCGCTCGTGGTCGTGCTGTCATTCCTTGTAATATCAACCATCCGGAAACCGAACCGATGATTATTGGTCGGAACTTCCGCACCAAGGTGAATGCCAATATTGGTAATTCTGCGGTGACATCTTCTATTCAGGAAGAAGTCGAGAAAACAGTTTGGTCGACGCGTTGGGGTGGTGACACCGTAATGGATTTGTCTACAGGCCAGAATATTCATGAGACACGTGAATGGGTCATTCGAAACTCTTCTGTACCGATTGGTACGGTGCCGATTTATCAGGCGCTTGAAAAATGTGGCGGGGTTGCCGAAGATCTTACCTGGGAGTTGTTCCGTGATACTTTAATTGAGCAGGCGGAGCAGGGAGTTGATTACTTCACTATCCATGCAGGTGTGTTATTGCGCTATGTGCCTATGACGGCGAATCGAGTCACCGGGATCGTTAGTCGTGGTGGTTCAATTATGGCTAAATGGTGCCTTGCTCATCACAAGGAAAACTTCCTCTATACGCATTTTGAAGAAATTTGCGAGATTATGAAAGCCTA
Source organism: Oleiphilus sp. HI0117 (assembly GCF_001635235.1). Taxonomy (NCBI): domain Bacteria; kingdom Pseudomonadati; phylum Pseudomonadota; class Gammaproteobacteria; order Oceanospirillales; family Oleiphilaceae; genus Oleiphilus; species Oleiphilus sp. HI0117. The sequence goes on from NZ_LWGA01000724.1 coordinate 8,829, forward strand.
TGATGTGTGCTTTTCACTTGGTGATGGTTTACGCCCAGGTTCAATTGCTGATGCAAATGATGAGGCGCAATTCTCAGAGCTTCGTACTTTAGGCGAGCTTACCAAGATAGCTTGGAAGCACGATGTGCAAACCTTTATTGAAGGCCCGGGTCATGTGCCGATGCATATGATTAAGGCGAATATGGAAGAGCAGCTCAAGCATTGCGATGAAGCGCCTTTCTACACGCTTGGCCCACTTACTACCGATATCGCACCAGGCTATGACCACTTCACCTCAGGCATTGGTGCTGCACTGATTGGCTGGTATGGTTGTTCAATGCTTTGCTATGTCACGCCTAAGGAACACTTGGGTCTACCTAATAAAGAAGATGTAAAACAGGGCCTTATTACCTATAAGATCGCGGCTCATGCTGCCGACCTTGCAAAAGGCCACCCTGGTGCACAGATTCACGATAATGCTATGTCAAAGGCTCGTTTTGAGTTTAGATGGGAAGATCAATTTAACCTTGCGCTAGATCCTTATACTGCTCGTGCTTATCATGATGAAACATTACCTAAGGACTCTGCTAAAGTTGCACATTTCTGTTCAATGTGTGGCCCTAAGTTTTGTTCAATGAAAATATCTCAGGAAGTTCGTGATTACGCAGCAGAAAAGGATGCGAACGAAGGTATGAGTGAGATGTCGGAGAAATTTAAACAGGAAGGTAGTGAAATCTACCATGAAGTTTAAGTTTAATTGAGTGTTATTAGCCAAGGGCGTCTAGGTCTATGAATCTAAGTGATGTTGATCTAAATTTGCTGGTTCACCTAGATGTACTTTTGCGTGAGCAAAACGTCACCAAGGCTGCAAACCATCTTGGTATTACGCAGCCTGCGATGAGTAATGGTTTGAAGCGTTTGCGCTTGCTGTTCGAAGATCCATTGCTTGTTCGTACCAGTGACGGTATGGCGCCTACTGAGTTGGCGCTCAGCCTTAAGCCTGCGGTGAGAGAGATATTATTCAATATCGATCGTGTAGTTCACCCGGATAGGGATTTTGACCTTCAAAGCCATCGGGTGTTTCGCGTGATGGCAAGCGACTACGCTGAATCTACCTTGATTCCCGCTGTTTTAAGTGAAGTTCGCAAGCAGGCGCCTAATATCACGCTCGATGTTTTAACGCCCAGTGATGTATCTTTCGAAGATGTTGAGCAAGGCCGTGTCGATATGGCGATTAATCGCTTTGATACTTTGCCGCAGTCTTTTCACCAAAAAACGCTCTGGTCTGATACCTTCTCATGCCTGATGAGCCCTAGTAACACCTTGGTCAATAGCTTCGATCTGGATGCCTACCTAAAGGCCAGCCATATTTGGGTGAGTAAAACTGGCTTTGGTGTGGGTGTTGGAGTGAACCCGAATGATGTGCAGCGCTTGGGTTGGGTTGATGAAGCGCTGGATCGTATTGGAGCAAAGCGCGAAATTAGTGTATTTACCCGTCATTACCAGGTGGCGATGTTGTTGGCGCAGCAGCATGACTTAGTGGCTACGCTGCCGAGCCGCGCGGCGCGTTTAAAAAGTGAAAGCTCTAAGCTTGTAATGAAAGAGCCGCCCTTCGATATACCAGCATTCGATCTCAAGATGGCCTGGAGTCCTTTACTTCATCATAATGCGGACCATCAGTGGTTTAGGCGTTTGATTACAGATATTGCTCAGAAAGAGAGTGAATAATCGTTGGTGAAGCGCAAGGGTGGCGCAGACTCTTAGTGTAAAGTCTGCTCAATCTCTAGCTTAAGGCCGCTTTCGGGCAACTGCTCGCCATCCAGATAGGCTTGGCCATCTTTCATTTCAAGACGTCCATCGATAAACCACTTAACCGCAATGGGGTAAATGATGTGTTCCTTTTCAAGTACTCGGGTGGCAAGTGTTTCTTCAGTATCCTGATTTAAGACTGGTACAATAGCCTGGATGATGTTCGGGCCGCTATCAAGCTCAGCGGTAACAAAGTGAACACTCACGCCGTGCTCTTTGTCTTTTGCTTCAAGCGCACGCTTATGAGTATGTAGGCCGGGATATTTAGGCAGAAGAGAGGGGTGAATGTTGAGCATTCTTCCTTCAAAACGGCGGACAAAATCATCGGTTAAGATACGCATAAAGCCCGCTAATACCACGAGATCCGGTTGATGCTTCTCAATCGTCTTAATCAGCTCTGCATCAAAAATCTCTCGTTGAGCGAATTTTTGATGTTCGATGACATGAGTATCAATCTCAGCTTTCTTAGCTCGCTCTAGGCCCTTAGCATGGGGCTTATTGGAAATAACAGCGCTGATCTTTCCAGGGATTTCTTCACGTTGATAGGCGTCGATTAAGGCTTGAAGGTTGCTGCCGCTACCCGATATCAAAACAACGACAACAGGATCTCGTCCTTCCATTACTAAGC
>NZ_LWGA01000725.1:0-6093 GCF_001635235.1 Oleiphilus sp. HI0117
GGTTTTTCAGAAAGAAGGTGTTGCTCGTTTGTCACTGGGCTTAGCACCCTTGCACGAGCTTCAGAGCTTTCCACATGAGATTGCTTCATTACGCTACTTGCAACAATTAATGTATCGCTATGGAAGTTTTCTATATGCGTTTCAAGCACTTGCTTACCATAAAACTCGATATCGAGCACAGAGTGAACACTGGTTCCAATGTATTCCTCCGGGGATCTCGTTGCCTAAAGCAACCATTGCTACCTTAAAAGCAATACAGGTTTTTTAGTGATGTCTGAAGATAATTCTTTTGTGAGAGGTCGTTATGACAGAACGGCTAGGTTCTACGAAAAGGCCGTGCATTTATATAGTGGTGGTAAGATCATTGCGAGTAAGCGTTGGCAGCTGCGTGACATAAAGCCCGGTGATAAATTACTGTTTGTGGGGGCGGGAAGCGGTGAAGATGTGGTACTTGCTGCGCAAAAAGGTGCCGAGATTACTGTCGTTGAACTTTCACCTAAAATGCTAAAGCGTATTGAATGTAAGCTAGAGAGATTAAGCTTGAACGATCGCGTCGTGCTTGTCCTGGGTGATGCATTTAAGCACCTTAAGGACAGCTATTATGACTATGTGGTAGCGAATTACTTTTTGAATGTCTTCGCTCACCCATTGATGATCGAAATGCTAAATCATCTAAGCTTGCAGCTTAAACCGGGTGGCAGCCTAATGGTTGCGGACTTTGCTCCGGTCAGTGGAAACCTAGTGCAAAGGCTATGTCAGCGGCTTTACTATTACTCAGCTCTATTCGCATTTCATTTAATAGCGAAAAACCCGATTCACAAAATCTACGACTATACACTTTATGCGAAACAAGCAAACTTGAGGGTTAAGCGCTGCCAAATGTTTAAGGTGCTTCCCGGACAGTCTGCTTGGTATCGGGCTTTAGAGCTAGTTCGAAAATAAAGCTTTCGAACTAGCTAATTTAGGGCCTAAGCGCTATAACGCTGTCGAAGTGCTTCGATACGTTTGTCTAGCGGTGGGTGACTCATAAACAAACCGCCTAAGGAATTCTTAAGTTCACCGCTAATACCAAAGGCTATCATTTCAGAAGGCATTTCACTTGGCTTATCATATTCAGCCTGCAGGCGTGCAAGGGCACTGACCATCGCTGCGGGGTTGACTAGCTCCGCTCCTGCTATATCTGCTCGATATTCTCTACGGCGGCTAAACCAGAACACAATCGTACTAGCGAGCACACCTAATATCATCTCTGCGATGAAAGTGGCGATAAAAAAGCCCATGCCATGACCATTATCATTTTTGAATACCGCTCTATCAACGAAGCTACCGATAATACGCGCAAAGAACATAACGAATGCATTCACGACTCCTTGGATAAGGGTGAGGGTGATCATATCTCCATTTGCGACGTGCCCGATTTCATGCCCAAGTACAGCCTTAACTTCCTCACGGCTCATTTTATTGAGTAAGCCTGTGCTTACCGCGACTAAGGCGTTATGTTTATTCCAGCCGGTTGCGAAAGCATTAGCTTGTGCACTGTTAAATACGCCAACCTCAGGCATACCGATATTGGCTTTATGAGCGAGTTCCTGCACCGTCGTATAGAGCCATTTTTGGTCAGCGTTTTGTGGCTCTTCAATCACTTGAACTCTCATACTGCGTTTTGCCATGAATTTTGACATCAGCAAGGAGACGACTGAGCCTGCCATACCAAATATCAGGCAGAAGATAAGGAGGTTATTGTAGTCCAAACCCTGTGCAGTCATATAACTGCCAACCCCGAGTAGGCTAAGCGTAAAGCTAGCGACTAATACAACGGATAAGTTTGTGGCTAGGAATAAAAATATTCTCATCATTTTGGTTTATCTCGCGTGTGGTGTTACCTGCGAATATATGGCCTGAGTGAAAAATATCAAGTCTTATAAGGTTCAATATGGAGTAGGTTTAATGTGTTATTGATACCGTAGTTTGTCCGTTTTGGACAAACTACGGTCGCATATGCGAGCTCAAATGGCCGAACAGATTAATGTGCTTTGTTTATCCAATGTTTGCTTTCGAGTTCTATCAGACTCTGAAGCTCAACTATTTGTTCCTATTTTTATTATTATCTAGCGTTACTTTTAACATGCACCTCTTGAAGTTATTACATTAAAGATAGCGCACAATAATTAAATTCTTATGGACATCCCACGGCGGTACTTGTTTAGTGCTTTTTCTTATGTTAATTTTTGTACATATTCGTTAACGTTAGAGGGAAGGCAGCGTTAGCGGCCATGGAGTGTATTTAACAAAGGATTGTTGCTGCGATGCAAATGGACTTGGATGAAAGAGAAAGCCTAGCAGCTCTTCAAACCTATTTTTGGCTATTCCATGCCATAGCTTCCCCGTTTCTAGGGTTTATTTTCGTAACACATGTCTTCCTTCGTGGACTGTGCCTTATTGCCCAAGATACCTTCGTACTTCATCTTCCAGCTCTCAATATAAACCGATAAAGGATTTCAGTGATGTCTATGTCTCCGTGTAGTTATGCATGTTCTCAGTATGAAGTGAGTTCAGCTCAGCGAGATAGTTACAGTGTATTAAATAACTTACGTTGTTTACTGTTGGTGATTTTTCTTCTTTTATCAGCAAGCTTGTCGGCAAATACTCGAACTATCATTGTTGATACTGACATAACTCAGGGAGCAGATTATTCGAGCCTATCAGAAGCTATTTTAGGGGAGACTGGAACGCTCTCTGCCCCACTAACGATTCGTGTCAGAGCATCATCAGGCCTACCAGATACTATGAAGGTAAGAATTGATGATATTGAGACGACGACTGATTCGCCGCTCACTATCATATTTGAAGCTGGTTATATTCTTGACCATACGGCTACAAAGGATAATCAATACGCGGTTGATATTAGAAGTGACTATGTCAATTTGCTTGGAGAAGGTGGAAAGATAGTCGTTCGAAATAATGGCTATAATTTGGCGGTAGGGGTTTCTAGTGGTGAAAAAGAAACTGCCGATTCGTTGATCACAATTAGTAATATGATTATCGAGGGAGTTAGTTCGGGCTATCGAACTAATTTCGGTATTTGGGCAAGGGCTAAGAATACTAAGCATGTGCTAAAGAACAACGTAATTTATGGGTTCATTGGCGAGGGTGCGTATGGTGTCAAACTTAATGGGGAAGGGTATGTTTACAATAATACCGTGATAAAGAACACCACAGGCCTTCGATGGGATAATAGTACAGGCGAGTTCTACAATAACATATCTACGTGGAATGCGTATACTGACTACTATGTATGGCAGAATTGGTCTGGGCTTACATCCTCACATAATATTGCATCGGATAGTACAGGGCCAAACGAAGACCACAACAACTTATCAGTAAAATTTCTTGATCCCTTAGTAGACGACTATTCACTGCACCCGCTTGATCTCGTTGCTTTCGACCAGGGAATGGAGTTATCACAAGCTTCTTACCCTTTCAATACAGATCACAACTCACTCTTGAGAGCAGGCGCATGGGATATAGGTGCTTATACGCTCCACTCTGGCTCAATAGATTCTGATAATGATGGGATGCCTGATCGATGGGAGGCGAATTACCAACTCGACACCACCGTAAATGACGCAAACATTGATCTGGATAGCGACGGGCTAAGTAATAAAGAAGAATACCTTAACGGCTCATCACCTCTTAACAGCGACTCAGACAGTGACGGTGTTGACGACTTTCAGGAAGTCTCCCAAGGGACTCTGCCGTCAATTAGCAATATCGTAAAAGAAATAATTGTAGATACTGATGTAGATTCTGGCGCTGACTTCAATAACCTGGAGGCAGCTCTTGCTTCAATAAGAGGTATCTCAACTCAACCCCACATTATTCGGACCAAAGCATCTACGGGGTTGCCAGACACTGTTGCTCCAAGAATTTCTAGTATTTATACAGACCGTTATACAGCGCTTACAATTGTTCTTGAGGAAGGTTATGTCTTAGATGTGTCAGCACCAAAGAGTTACTTTCATGCGGTGGATATCACAAGTGAATACGTTACGCTGCGAGGCAAAGGCGGTAAGCTTGTTGTACGAGATAATGGCTACGTAGCAACCTATGGTATTTTTAGTTACCGCCAATCCAAAGACTCAGTTGTTACTATTGAAAATCTTAAGATCGAAGGCCAAATGAGTAATGCAGAGTCTTCATATGGGTTTAAAGCAGTCAATAAACATAATGTTCACGTGGTACGAAATAATGTTGTCACCGGATTTTCTGGCTCAGGTGCCTATGGAATATTTGCGTATTATCAGACTTACCTATACAACAATACCGTTGTTGGAAATCGTACAGGTATCAAGTGGTACGAATTGTCAGGCGCTGTATTTAATAATATCGCTGTAAACAACACGATTGACTTTAACCGTTGGCATAGCTGGAGCGGCTTTCAACATAGCCACAATATAAGTTCAGATGATACCGCCTCGGGAGCGAGCAACAGAAATAAAACTGTCGAGTTTTCTAATCATCCAGTATCACCTTACTCACTCAGTGCTCACGATATTGTTGCGCTCGACAGAGGAACAAACCTCAGCACAGCGGCTTTTCCGTTCAATTATGATCATGATAATTCCGTGCGTAGTGACGCATGGGATATTGGTGCTTACAACTACTCTGCAGGGCAGAATGAATCGCCAGTTATAGTGTCTGAACCCTTAACGCTAGCAGCTGAAGGCGAGCACTATAGCTATCAAGTACTTGCTATAGATGCTGATGGGGACATCCTTTCATATAGTTTGAGTTCCTCCGTACCTGAAATTCAAATCGATGCTGACTCGGGGTTAGTCTCGTGGTTGCCAGGCTCTCAATATGTTGGGGCAGTTAATATAGAAATTACTGTCAGTGATGGCCAAACGGAAGCAGTTCAGTTATTTACGCTTAACGTCGAAGAGACTACACCTGTCAACGTTGCACCCGAAATAACATCGACACCAGAGCTAGGAGCGTTTGAGTCGGTTGCTTACAGCTATCAGATTGAGGCATCGGATGCTGATGGTGATCATCTACAATATTCCCTTATTAATGGCCCGGTCGGTACAGTAGTCGACTTGGATACGGGTATTTTAATATGGACCCCTTCCTATGATGACTCAGGAGAGCATGCCTTTACGATATCTGTGACAGATACAAACTTTGTTGTAAACCAGAGCTTCACTTTAAATGTTACTAACACTAATAGAGAACCTCAGATTGCTTCAGTGGAGCCAATTAGCGGTCAGGAAAGTGTGCTTTATACCTATGATGTTGAGGCTGTAGACCCTGATGGAGATAGTCTAGTATTCTCATTGGCTACTGGCCCACAAGGAATGCATATCAATAGTGAGTCAGGTTTAATTACATGGCTACCAAGCTATGCTGATGAAGGGGTTCATGCTGTAGCGGTTGATATAGCTGACGGTAATAGTGCCGTAATAAGGCATGAATACAATTTGATGACCCTTAACTTCAATCGCCCACCGGTCTCAATTGCACAAGAAATCGTTACTAATGAAGATACCTTAGTCAATATTACTCTTTCAGGGACTGATGAAGACGGTGATAGCTTATCTTACTCAATCGTGTCTTCAGTATCGAACGGAACCCTGTCTGGTTCCGTTCCTAATCTGATTTATTTACCTAATGAAAACTATGGTGGGAATGATAGCTTTACCTTCTCAGTGAATGATGGCGAAGCAACATCAGTTCCGGCGACTATTAATTTGTCCATTATGGCGGTTAATGATGTACCCGTTATTGCATCAACCCCAATGTTGTCAGCGATAGAAAGTGAACTCTATCAATACCAAATAGTTGCTACTGATGTTGATAGCAGTGACTTATCCTTCAATTTACTTAACTCCCCAGATGGGATGTCAATTGATTCGAATACGGGGCTTGTGTCGTGGGTACCTGATTATTATGCAGCTGCAGAATATCCGATTACGGTATCGGTAACAGATGGTATCCTGCAAGACACACAAAGCTTTAGTCTCAACGTACAGAATACTAACCGAGCGCCTGTCATCAATACGATGAGCTTAAATGATGGGCTAGAGAATACAC
>NZ_LWGA01000726.1:0-10420 GCF_001635235.1 Oleiphilus sp. HI0117
AGCACTTCTGTTCATTGAAACAAACGATTACGCAAGCTTACCCGATAATGTTAAGTCCTTCATATTGCTTAAACCTTAGCTGCCTATACTGATAGTTCTTTCGGGAATATAGAGACTCTGACTATGAGAACATTACGTTTGACCACGCTTGATAATCAGCGTCAGCGTTTAGAGCGGGAAATAATAGAAACGAAGAAAAAGATTGTAGCAGCTAATGAGGGCGCGTTTCCTGACCTGGGTTTAGTTAAGCAATTGAGAGATTCTATTGAGCGAAATATGCAACTTATTTCAATGATTGATCAGCATCGACCCGCAAGAATCTCTAAGCTGAAAGCGAAGGTGATTTAGGGTAAGTGTAAAACTTACCCTGATTCACAAAAACAATTACTGTCGCTCAGGAATAGCCGTTCCCTGAAAGATAAACAGCGGTGTGGGCGATGTGTAAATGACGTTGTCATCCTCGTCTAAGAGTGGCTCTCCATCTTCATCTGTCTGGGCAATATACTCATAGCCAGGGTCTTCATAACTGTTAGCGGGGACAGCGACGTTATTTTCCTGATCTTCTTCACTTTGCAGCTCAAAAAGGTCTTTCGAAACATTGTAACTTTCACAGCTCGTTGGATTGTAGATGAGTTGCTCGCGTGTCGGGTTGGGGTTGTCGTCGCCCTGAGGTATTTCTGTTTCTCTATCATCTTCTAAAGCTTTGTAGATGGCAGTACTGAACTTCGATACATAGACGCGAATTTCTGCATTAGGGTAGTCTACCTCTACTTTTAAGCGCTGCAAGTCTGTCAGCGCATCATTACTGCCATCGCCAATTGTGAATGAGTTGGAGATGACAGTATTTCGCTCGTCGGCTTCATCGTGCTCTGTTAGTGAGTCACCATCATCGTCAATAAGGTCGAAGCAAGCAGGGTGCTCGATTTCTTTGGTAATCGAGCCGTCAGGGCATGTGACGACATTTTCTTCATCATCATCGAGGCATGTTTGATTTAATAGGGCGTACCCCAGAGTGCCATATTTTGACTCCAGGTAGTCTTCGTCGACAGTAAGAATTTGGGGTGGTTCTTGATGGATTACCTTGATCTGCCTTACTTTCGCTTCACTGAATCCGGACTCTTTGAAATTTTCAGGCGCGATCCGGTCTAGAGCGGCAAATTGAATTTCATCATCTGTTTCCACAGTCGGATCTTGGTCGAAAGCTATTAGAACGGTTTGATCAACCTTATTATCTATTTCGACAAAGGCTGAAGGGATGTAAGTCAGGTCCAATGAGGCGCTAAACTGATCTAGAATATTGAATGAGTCATCTTCACGGAGAAACTCTATCTGATCATTGCTGTAGGTGCAGTGTCCGTCATCGCTGCTGATTGCGGAGGACATTTGCTCCTTAGCTTCGACGAATGTTTGAACAAGTTTTTCGCTGTCGATGGCAGCAATAAGGTTTTCCATAAAATCTAGGGGGTTGTTTGCTGATTCTACGGTTCCCTCGTCATCTAGTGTGTAGTTCATATCTGCGCTGATCTGTTGCAATATAAAGTCGCGGACGGCTTCCTCGTCAGCTGAAAGGTCAGATAAAATTGGGTTACCACTAGCGTCAATAGATTTAGATTGCAGGCCTTTAAAGCTATTAATGAAGTCCTCAAGGTAAAGTTTGTATTCGCTATTTTCTTCATTTGCGAGTACTTCGTAGCTTTGGTTTTGAACTATCTGCCTTGTTGGCAGATGGGCTTGGCATAGCTGCTCGGTTGTTTGGAAGGTCGGTGTACAGGCCGCGAGTACTGATAGTGCAGAAAGGCCTGCGAGCGTATTTCTTAATAATTTCATTTAAGCTGGGCTCCTAATTTCTGCCAGGTTTTATGAAGTATGTAAGCATCATTTGCAGCGCGGTGCCGAACAAGCTGTAGCTCATCTATAACGCCAGCTCTGATGTCCTGCCATCTATCGATTTGCTCTTCATCGAGAATTGATGAGAGGGAGTCTAGATGGAAGTTGGGTTTGCATTTTGCCGCTTTAAATAGGCGATGAAGCCAAAAACTATCGAAGGCCCAGGCATCGCAATATACATCCCCACTAAGTAGATCATTAAGTTCGCGAACAACCTGGCTAATCTCAGCGCCTTCTTGTTGAAGTTGGTCTTTACTGATTCCATGTATTCGCGCGGCTTTTTCTGACCAGTCTTTCCATAATACGTGCGGTTTGATCAGCCAGCTTCTGGTGCTGCCATCAGCCAGGCAAACACCTACTTCAATAGGGTAGCTGGATAGGAGGTCTAGGCTGGAAGCTTCGAAGTCAATAAAAACAGGGTTGTTGTCGCTAGGCATCTAAGGGTATTCGCGTGAGTAGGTAGTGGGTCGGCTGGTGAAATTGGACGCCGATATAATCCGGCCATATTAATCGTTAAGCAAAGGCTCTGCAATTACTGTACGAGTTTGGTGTGATCTTGACCATAAAAAATTGATTACCACTCGGTTAGTTTCTGTAGAAGTGGGAGTATTTTTATTGATTTGTGTCAATAAATTGGCGCAATTTATGTGTTGGGCCTTGAAAATGTCCAGGCGAGCCTTATCTATGTCATAACGAAGTTTACTGAACTTAGATACTATTGATTCCTTCGGGGGGATAACTTATGAGAATTGATCGTTTGACGAGCCGTTTGCAGGTTGCGATATCAGATGCGCAATCTATAGCCTTGGGAAAGGATCATCAGTTTATAGAGCCGGTGCATTTGATCCAGGTTCTAATTGACCAAAATGGCAGCGTATCCGCCTTATTGAGACAGCTTTCTGTAGATGTAAAACAATTTAGAACTGAGCTTGGTCGTCTGGTTGATGAATTACCGACCGTCGAAGGTGCAGACGGTGATGTGCATATGTCCAACGACCTGGGGCGAATGCTGAACATTGCTGATAAGTTAGCGCAGAAAAAAGGCGATCAGTTTATTTCAAGTGAGATGGTCTTACTTGCTGCGACTGGTGATAAAGGTGCTTTAGGCGCTTTGATGAAATCTTATAAGGTAGAAAAAGCTGCTTTAGAAGAAGCGATTGACCAGGTGAGAGGAGGTGATGGCGTGAATGATCAAGGGGCTGAGGAAAATAGAGAGGCATTAGATAAATTTACGGTTGATTTGACGGCTAGAGCCGTAGAAGGAAAACTGGACCCGGTTATTGGTCGTGATGATGAGATTCGTCGCACGGTGCAGGTTCTTCAACGTCGACGTAAGAATAACCCCGTTTTGATAGGTGAGCCGGGTGTCGGTAAAACAGCTATTGTCGAAGGTTTAGCTCAACGAATTGTAAACGGTGAAGTACCTGACGGCTTAAAAGATAAGAGAGTCTTGTCCTTGGATATGGGGGCATTGATTGCCGGGGCTAAGTTTCGAGGTGAATTTGAGGAGCGCTTGAAAGGTGTGCTTAATGAGCTGAGTAAGCAAGAAGGGCAGATAATCCTCTTTATCGATGAAATTCATACCATGGTTGGTGCTGGTAAGGCAGAGGGCTCAATGGATGCGGGGAATATGTTGAAGCCTGCACTTTCTCGAGGTGAGCTGCATTGTGTTGGCGCTACTACGCTTGATGAATATCGTGAATATATAGAGAAAGATGCTGCCTTGGAAAGGCGTTTCCAGAAAGTTCTAGTAGAGGAGCCGGTTGTTGAAGATACCATTGCTATTCTGCGCGGTTTGAAAGAGCGTTACGAAGTCCATCATGGGGTAGAAATTACCAATAGTGCAATTATCGCTGCAGCCAAGCTTTCTCATCGCTATATAGCTGATCGCCAATTACCGGATAAGGCGATAGATTTGGTTGACGAGGCAGCAAGCCAAATTCGAATGGAGATGGACTCAAAGCCAGAAGCTTTAGATCGCTTGGAGCGCCGTTTGATTCAAATGAAAATCGAGCGGGAGGCGCTTAAGAAGGAGCAGGATTCTTCATCTAAAAAGAGCCTTGTAGAGCTGAATGAGCAAATTTCTGAACTTGAAAAGGAATTTTCAGATCTGGAAGAAGTCTGGTTGGCAGAAAAGGCAGCTCTGCATGGTTCCCAGAAAGTTAAGAGTCAGTTAGAGCAGGCTAGGGTCGAATTGGAGAGTGCTCGTCGAGAGGGTGACTTGGCATTGATGTCGGAATTGCAGTACGGGAAGATTCCCGAATTGGAGCGCCAGTTGGATATGGCGAGCCAGGCTGAAATGATGGGTATGACCTTATTACGTAATCGAGTGACCGAAGAAGAGATAGCAGAAACAGTATCGAAGTGGACGGGTATTCCGGTCTCAAAAATGCTGGAGGGCGAAAAGGATAAGTTGTTGAGAATGGAAGGTTCTCTGCATGAGCGGGTAATTGGTCAATCTGAAGCAGTGCAAGCGGTATCCGATGCAGTACGTCGTTCTCGTGCGGGTTTGGCTGACCCTAATCGTCCAAATGGCTCCTTTCTATTTTTGGGGCCAACAGGTGTCGGTAAAACCGAACTTTGTAAAGCCTTGGCGAGTTTCCTCTTCGATACTGAAGATGCGATGGTTCGTATCGATATGTCCGAATTTATGGAAAAGCATTCGGTGGCTCGCCTAATTGGCGCTCCTCCTGGATATGTAGGCTATGAAGAAGGTGGCTATTTGACAGAGTCTGTCCGCAGGAGACCCTATTCGGTATTGCTATTGGATGAGGTGGAGAAGGCACACCCGGATGTGTTCAATATCTTGCTTCAGGTATTGGAAGATGGTCGTTTAACTGATGGTCAAGGTCGTACTGTCGATTTCAGGAATACGGTTATTATCATGACGTCTAATTTGGGTTCTGATGTTATCCAGGCTATGGGAATGGAAGGCGCGGGTTATGATCAGATAAAGAATGCTGTCATGGATTCTGTATCGGCTCATTTTAGGCCGGAGTTTATCAACCGTATTGATGAAGTGGTGGTCTTCCATGCTTTGGGAGCCCAGCAAATTCAGGGTATAGCGCAGATTCAATTGAAAGGCTTAAGTAAGCGTTTGTTAGAGCAGGATATTACCTTGGAGTTTGAGGCGGATGCTATGGCTAAGTTGGCCGAAGCCGGGTTTGATCCGGTTTATGGGGCAAGGCCTCTAAAGCGAGCTATACAGCGTTGGGTTGAGAATCCATTGGCTCAGAATTTGTTGGCAGGTGATTATGTGTCGGGTGACACTATAGTAGCGAGAGCTGAAGCAGATGAAATAGTGTTTGAAAAAAGGTAGTAAGGCACCGAGCTTTTGGTATGGTCTAAAGGCTCGGTGTCCTCCGTATTGTATTATTGGCAGTAGTCTTCAATTTGTTTTTGGAAGTTTGCCTTCTTTTCGTTGATCTCTTCAGGGCTTAGGAAGCGGGTGACGCCTTCTTCAACAACTGTTATGCGGCTAGTTTCAGCAATAACTCTAAGGTTTTCTCTGATTGCTTTACATTTTTCTTCAATCTCAATTTTTCTAGCTTCTTCTTGAGCGATCCCTTGTCGAACTTGCATTTCTTTGGCTGTTTTTTCATCGATAGCTTTTGCTTGGTTTTGTGCGCTGGTGCGCTGTGATGCAGTGCTAGTTTTAATTTGAATACTGGTCGACTCGGTATGGTTTGGTTTCTTGTCCGTATAGTGAGTGTTGCCGTTACTATCGACCCATTTATAGACTTCAGCCGAAGTTGCTATGGTTGTAGCACAGCTAATTAAAAGAAAAGCGCAAAGCTTTAAAGTGGTTGTGAATAATGCGCTGTTCAGTGTGAGCGTCATGGTTTCGATTTCCTGTCAGATCATAGAATTTTGGTCAATTGACATTCTAACTATAAACCATAGACGGTTTTTTGGACGAGAAAAGCCGAAAAAATACAAAACTGGGTCAAAAAAATGCAAATTATATTGACTCTAATGATTTAAGTGTCAGAATTACGGGTTGCTTTTTCTAGGGTTTTACAAGTGTCGTTTTTCAACGTTAATCGTTTGACGGTAATAGTATCCCCCAGCGTATTTGAGCTTCTTACTTTGCTTGATAGAAAATGTAAGAGGCAGTGGTAAAACAGGAGTCTAGCATGACATAAAAGTGCTGGACTTTATGGCGAAACTCTACGCCAAATTTACCATCAAAGTAACGCTAGATTGCATCCAGTGCACTTCCAAAAGAAGTGAGAGTTAACTCGGATTAAGCTTCCATAAACTATTTAACAGAAGGTAATTATCGTGGAGCTATTATCTGGCGCCGATATGATTGCTCGTTTTTTACAAGACGAGGGTGTCGAGTACATATACGGTTATCCTGGTGGTGCAGCGCTGCATATTTATGATGCGCTTTTCAGACAGGATAAAGTTGAACATATTTTGGTTCGTCATGAGCAGGCAGCTGTTCATATGGCGGATGGTTACGCGCGAGCGTCTGGTAAGGCGGGTGTCGTGCTCGTTACGTCTGGACCTGGTGCGACGAATACAATTACAGGTATTGCTACAGCCTTTATGGATTCTATTCCAATGGTTGTGCTTTGCGGGCAGGTGCCTTCAACCTTAATTGGTGAAGATGCTTTTCAGGAAACCGATATGATGGGCGTATCTCGTCCTGTTGTTAAGCATAATATGGCTGTAAGGCATGCCTCAGAAATACCAGAGGTCTTGAAAAAGGCTTTCTATATTGCGCAGTCGGGTCGTCCGGGGCCGGTTGTTGTGGATATTCCTAAGGATATGACGGCGCCAAATGAACGTTTTGAATACGTTTACCCCAAAAAGGTGAAGTTGCGTTCTTATACGCCGCCGGTAAGAGGGCATTCTGGTCAGATTAAGAAAGCGGTCGATATGTTATTGGCAGCTAAGCGTCCGGTAATCTATGCGGGTGGTGGTGTTATTCTGGGGCAAGCATCCAAGCAGTTGGTAGAGTTGGTTGAGCGCTTGAATTATCCAGTAACCACAACGCTAATGGGTTTGGGTGCATATCCTGGTACTGGTGAGCATTCTCTGGGAATGCTGGGGATGCATGGTACCTACGAAGCCAATGAGGCAATGCATAATTCCGACTTGGTTTTAGCGGTTGGTGCTCGATTTGATGATCGAGTGACGAATGGCACTGACAAGTTTTGCCCGGGGGCAAGAATTGTTCATATCGATATTGATCCGGCAAATATTGCAAAAACAGTTAAGGTTGATGTGCCAATCGTTGGGCCGGTGGGATCAGTGCTTAATGATATGTTGGCGATTCTGGAGGATGCAGAGGAAACGCCAGATCAAGAGGCTTTGGCTTCTTGGTGGAAGAGTATAGATGGCTGGCGTGCTCGTCACGGTGGTCGCTACGACCCTTCGACCGAGGAAAGCATTAAACCGCAACAAGCGATCGAGGCGATGTATAGAGCGACGAAAGGTGATGCTTACGTTTGTTCTGACGTCGGGCAGCACCAGATGTTTGCAGCTCAGTACTATAAATTTGATAAGCCAAATCGTTGGATTAACTCTGGTGGTTTAGGGACGATGGGTTTTGGTTTGCCAGCGGCAATGGGGATAAAGCTTCATTATCCTAATGAGGAGGTTGTCTGCGTAACGGGTGAAGGCAGTATTCAGATGAATATTCAGGAACTGTCGACCTGTAAGCAATATGACTTGCCGGTGAAGGTTTTAATACTGAACAATCAGGCTTTAGGGATGGTTAAGCAGTGGCAGGATATGAATTATGAATCGCGCCACTCTCATTCGTATATGGAGTCCTTGCCAGATTTTACTAAGTTGGTGGAATCATATGGTCATGTTGGTTTGACTGTCACTAAACTTAGCGAGCTGGATACGACGATGGAGAAGGCTTTTGCGATGAAAGATCGTTTGGTTTTCATCAACGTTTATGTTGATCCGAAAGAGCATGTTTATCCGATGCAAATTGCGCGCGGATCTATGAATGACATGTGGTTAAGCAAAACGGAGAGGACTTAAGCCATGCGTCGAATAATTTCAGTTTTGTTAGAGAATGAGCCGGGAGCTCTGTCGCGTGTTGTAGGGCTGTTTTCACAGCGAAATTATAATATCGAGACATTAACTGTTGCGCCGACGGATGATGGTACGCTGTCTCGTTTAACGGTTACAACTTCAGGCTCCGACAAGGTCATTGAGCAGATTACCAAGCAGCTAAACAAGTTGGTTGAAGTGGTGAAGCTGGTTGATCTGACGGAAGGTGCTCATATAGAGCGCGAGTTGATGTTGGTTAAGATTAAGGCAGCGGGCTCTCAAAGAGCAGAGATTAAGCGTTGTGTTGATATCTTTCGTGGTCAGATAGTGGATGTTACTAGTTCTGCCTATACGGTACAGATCACAGGTAATAGCGACAAGTTGGATGCATTTATTGCTTCGATAGCTGAAGGAAGTGTGCTCGAGGTGGTTCGTTCGGGTGTTTCAGGTATTGCGCGTGGCGAGAAAGTGCTAAGTCTATAGCGTGTTGTTTAGTAAAATTTTAATTAAGCGTCGATTTATTTCGACAAGAGAAAAGTAGAGGATTGTCATGCAGGTTTATTACGATAAAGATTGTGATCTATCGATCATTAAAGGTAAGAAAGTTTCAATTATTGGTTATGGTTCGCAAGGTCATGCTCATGCCTGTAACTTGAAAGATTCTGGTGTTGATGTAACGGTTGGTCTACGTGCAAATTCTTCTTCTGTAGCGAAAGCGGAAGCGCATGGTTTGACTGTTAAGCCGGTTGCTGAGGCTGTCTCTGGTGCTGATGTAGTAATGATTTTGACTCCAGATGAGTTTCAGTCTGTTTTGTACAAAGAAGAAATTGAGCCAAACATTAAGCAGGGTGCTACTCTAGCATTTGCTCATGGTTTTGCTATTCATTATAACCAGGTTGTGCCTCGTGCCGATCTTGATGTTATCATGATCGCTCCAAAAGCGCCGGGCCACACGGTTCGTTCAGAATTTGTGAAGGGCGGTGGTATTCCAGACTTAATCGCTATCTATCAGGATGCAACGGGTAAGGCTAAAGATGTTGCGCTATCTTACGCTTCAGGTGTAGGTGGTGGTCGTACGGGCATTATCGAAACAACTTTCAAAGATGAAACTGAAACTGACTTGTTCGGTGAGCAGGCTGTTCTTTGTGGTGGTGCTGTTGAGTTGGTTAAGATGGGTTTTGAAACGCTTACTGAAGCGGGTTATGCGCCTGAAATGGCTTACTTCGAATGTTTGCATGAATTGAAGTTGATCGTAGACCTTATGTATGAAGGCGGTATCGCCAATATGAACTACTCAATCTCAAACAATGCTGAATACGGCGAGTATGTAACGGGCCCAGAAGTTATTAACGAAGAGTCTCGTGCAGCGATGCGTAATGCGCTTAAGCGTATTCAGAATGGTGAGTATGCGAAAATGTTCATTTCAGAGGGTGCAACAAACTATCCTTCAATGACTGCGTACCGTCGTAACAATGCTGCGCACCCAATCGAGCAGGTTGGTGGTGAGCTTCGTAAGATGATGCCATGGATTAACAAGATTGTTGATAAGAGCAAAAACTAAACATTAGTTGTTTTTGCAGGTAAGATAAGGCGGCTCTCTGGTTTTTCCAGAGAGCCGTTTTTTTATGTTTAATGATGAGAGTTGATGATGAGTGATATGAATTCAGAAAAGCAGGGTGATGTAGAAAAGGAAGAGGTGAGCGAGTCGCCGGCTCATCGTTCAAAGCTGGGGCGAGGGATCTATCTGTTGCCGAACCTGTTTACAACAGCTTCGTTGTTTTCTGGATTCTATGCGATCGTCGCTGCTATGAATGGTCATTTTGATAATGCAGCAATTGCCATCTTTATATCAATGATTCTGGATGGCTTAGATGGTCGTGTGGCGCGTATGACGAATACGCAGAGCGCTTTTGGTGCAGAGTACGATAGTTTGGTCGATATGGTTGCTTTTGGTGTGGCACCCGCTCTTGTCGCGTTTACTATGAATTTGCATACTTTGGGTAATTTGGGGTGGATTGCGACCTTTATCTATGTGGCGGGTGCTGCGTTGCGTCTAGCGCGCTTTAATACACAAATTGATGAGGTGGATAAGCGCTACTTTATAGGGCTTCCAAGCCCTTCGGCGGCGGCAATTGTGGCTGGCTTTGTATGGGCGGCGCATCATTACGAGCAGTCGGGCTGGTTAACTGCGTTAACGATGGTGATAGTTGCGGGTGCAGGGGTGTTGATGGTGAGTAATGTTAAGTATCACTCCTTTAAAGAGTTTGATATGAAAAGAAGGGTTCCGTTTACTACCTTGCTTATTATAGTTCTGGTTTTTGCGGTCATTGCGTTAGAGCCGTCGCTAGTACTGCTTGGGGTCTTTGCTTTATATACTTTATCTGGGCCATTTAATGCGTTACTTGGTCGCAATAAAGTGACTGAAAAGTCTTAATTACATTCGCTAACATAAAAATGTAAAGAAAGTTTGATAAAGGTGTTGACCTAAAGAATCAGCTCTATATAATGCGCACCT
>NZ_LWGA01000727.1:0-2162 GCF_001635235.1 Oleiphilus sp. HI0117
GTGGAAGCCAAAGCCCGAATGACAGTCTAGCGTTAAGGTAAAGGGCGATTGATCAGAATAACGCTCGACCACCTCTACCAGCTTCTGGTTCTCAAGCTCCATTTGCTCCTCGACCTTGCCACAATACCAAGGCAGGTGTGGCGATATTCTTTGTCCGCCACCAAATAACAGGGCCTCGCTCTCTGCTTCCATCGGAGAGTTACGCATTAAATCCACACCATTGGGATTAGCACGTGTATTGAGATACATCCCGCCAGGATTAACTATCGGCAAAAACACTAAGTTCATTGCTTCTAATTGTTTGGCGACCACCACATCCCAAGACATTCGCGACAGCAGCATCTCTAGGTACGACAGCAAAACTTGTGTACCGATACGCTCGATCCCATGAACACCCGCCGAAATAATAACGGTCGGCAGCCCCGGGCGATAAGGTGTCATTTCAATGCTATACAGTGGCAGCTGATGACCGGCTAAATCAATATTCGCTTCGGTATTAACAACCAGAGGGTGCTTAGTGTGGGAAATAATCTGCTCTAACTGCCAAAGCTCAGGCAGCCGTTTTTTTATTTTATTTTTATTCATCAATATATCCGTATAAGCCGTACTCTCTCAAGATTGTCTATCTCGTGTAAGCATGGTGGTCTTCAAAAAAGAATGAAAAGCCTTTGACGATACGCCAGACATCAAATACCTGCCTTAAGCTAAAGCATGTATCACCATGGCTAATAAAAGGAGTGACCACTAAATCAACGTCTTTTTTCATCTCGCGTAGTTTGCGGTATAAGAGCTCTGACTGCCCGCAGGGAATGACATTGTCTGCCGCGCCATGCAGCAGAAAAACCTTGGCACTCAAATCATCTAAGCGAGAGACAATATCCAGAGCCTCTAATTCTTCTGATAGAGGCGTTTTCGCTTTCGAAAAAAGTAGTTCCCGGTACTGTGAGTCGCTCAAAACACGATGCACCAGACTCGCTTCACTCTGGCTTAATTGGTCGATGCATTGCCCTAAAGTAATATTACTACCCGGCTCCGGCTTGTTTTCTATATCAAGCAGGGTCGTTTCATTAATATTGTCCTGAATCGCTGCATCCAAGGCTTGTTGTAAAGCCAGGCAATTCTCATTGACCTTCGCCTCCATCACCATTGGGATAATTTTCTTCAGTACAATATAACGCCCATAGGGGTCTGCATCGGTATCGGTCAGCAAGTAGTTCATCACCGAATCAACTTCCGTAAATGCACCAATGGCACACACCGAGATGATTCGGTCTTTAACACGTTCATCCGCTGCAGCAGCCAAACATATGGCACCGGAAAAAGACGGCGCAAGAACACTCAGCCTACCCGAAGAACATAAGTGCGACTGATCCACCAACGCACTTAATATATCTGCAACCAAGTCGATCTGCCGAGGATCAATCTTCAAAGTTTTGATTGACTGAACATCAGGAGAAACCACTCTAAAGCCGACATGACATAGCGACTGACAAAGTGTAACGATACGAGAATCGTCTTTTCCAAAAGGAGACATGCCGTGAAAGAACGCAATGCATCCCTTCGGTTTTATATGCGGTTCATAGACATCAACACTGACGCAGCTGCTATCAATATCACTCCCCTCAAGATAAAGCAGTTCGCTACGGGCAGACTTCTCGCCCGACGCCTGCTCACCATGCAATGTCCACATCACATTCAATGCTTGCCAGGCCGCACGCATTATTTATCTTCCTGTTGTTCAATAACTTCAGGGATATAGCGCTTACGCTTCTTTTCCTTGATCTTACTGACATCGACCATCACTAAACCGTCGATACAATCACCAAAGTCAGGGTCAACACCAAAGCCCAAGAACTTTAGGCCACCCGGTTCACATAGGTCGCTATACTGCTTGTACAAAGTCGGCACGCTACAGCCCATATTCGACAAGATGTTCTTAAGAATCATAAAGTCTTCTTTATAATCCGTACCTGAAAAATTCTGGCTCAAGGCATCAAGCAGATCGTTTGAGAGCAAATAGGGGTGCTTCGATACAGCCTTAGGCCGAGATTCCGTCTCGTCAAAGCTGCCAAAATAAAGAGTGAAGAAGTAAACTAATAAATCTTTTGCTGCTTTAGGCAGGTCGTTCGAGATACTGACCGGACCATATAAGTATTTCACAT
>NZ_LWGA01000728.1:0-4935 GCF_001635235.1 Oleiphilus sp. HI0117
ATCTTCGCCAAATAAGAGACGCAGCAGAAAAAACGGCAATCACACAAGCTATTCATGCCGCACAGAATAATATGGCGCAAGCAGCTAGACTACTCGGAATTACTAGGCCGACACTCTATAACCTGACGGAAAAGTTTGGAATTAATACCCACGAGCAATAGCCCTATTCGCTACACTCATAGGAGTAAGAAAAAAGCCTGCTTCATGCAGGCTTTTTCTCAAGGGTTACTGCTTGGCTCGAGCAGCGTTTAAATGCTCTTCAATTTCTTCCATTTCCGGAGCGAGCTTATGTGCTTTCTCTAGATAAGGTAAGCCTTCAGAAACCTTCCCGTTATCAACGAGTACCCAACCATAACTATCAAGAACGGCTGGACTCTCCGGCGCTAAGTCTACAGCTTTAGCTAACAGCTCTAACGCCCTCGAATCTTTTTTCTCAAAATAGATCCACCCTAGATTATTCAGAGCCATGACGTTATTGGGCGCAATTTTCAGAACTTTTTCATAACCTTCAACCGCTTTTATACGTTGCCCCCGCTGCTGATAAGCTAAGGACTGATACATAAGCGCTGGGGTACTGTTAGGTAGCTTAACCAACCAATCTTGAAGGAACTTGTTTTGGGCAGGCTTATCACCCAAAACACCTAGCACTCGATATAGTTTTTCAGCTGTAGAATCTACGGGTGCATTTCCCCAGCTTTGCATCAATAGCTTACGCGCTGTTGAATAGTCATTCTTGGATAGCGCAATATCACCGCGCAATATGTTCACAACAGGGTGGCTATCATTAATAGCCTCTATTTGACCAAGTACTTTCTCAGCCTCATTAACACGTCCAGCCTTCAGCTCAAGATCAACTAAAAAAGACAATAAGCGCATATTATCCGGTTCACTCGTTAGAACCTCAGCGACTTTGGTACGCGCCGTAGCGAAATCGCTCTTACGCATTGCAATTAAGGCTTCAACATACTTAATTCCATCACCTAAACGCTTGGTTTTTCCATCTTCTCCGTGAGCCGCTTTCGCTTTTTCAAGATACGCTTTAGCATCCGATACATTCTGCTGTGAGATCGACTCCTGAATCAGTACATAATATGGCGCTAGCTGAGCATTACTATTTGCGAAGAACTCTAATTTACTACGTCCTTCGGCACCTTGATCTTCGATAAGATAAACAGATAGCAAACCTTTATAACCCAACTCACTTTCGGGGAACACCCGAATAATTTCATTAAACGTTTGCTTTGCTGAATCGCCTTTACTTAAAGATATCTCAGCTTTTCCTTTCGCAAACAAGGCATTTAGATAACCTTCACCTTCCTTGTTTACCTCTGCAGCCATAGTAAAACGTTTTAACGCTGTGGATATATTCCTTTGATTCAGCGAGAAGTAACCGGCTACTAAATTGGTCGCATAATCTCTTGGTTTAGCTTTCAACGCACTGGCGATAAATTCTTCAGCTTTCTTCGCTCCGTCATGACGCAAGTGGAAACTTACAATGCTTCTTAACAGTTGAAGATCTGAACTATCTAGCTTGTATGATTGATCTAGCTGTTGCCATTCTTTACCTTTATTCGCTCCTGGGCCACTACGGTAGTAATCTGCCAAAGCAAGGCGAACCCGAATATTCTTTTCATCAAACGACAAAGCTTTCAGAAGGGCATTCTCACCCTTTTTGTACTGACCATCAGATATTGCTGCTAAGCCATACAATGCAAGTGTTTCGGGCGCCTTACTGCGATCAATAGTAGGCTCAAGTATTTCTAGCACTTTCTTTGGCTCATTCATTTTCAGATTCGTCGCCGCATAAATGTGACGCGTCATCTCATTTGCGACTTCCGGATCAACACTTTCTGAAAGGTATTTAGAGGCTGCGGTATTATCTCCTTCCAAATAGCTAATAATACCTAGTAGCTGAGTCGCTAGCTTGTATGAGGGATAATCATTTAATATCTCGATCAAAGTTGCTTTAGACGCATCCAATTCGCCTGCTTGCATTTTCTCGACCGCAAGCTGATATTTCTCTTTTACTTCATTTGAACCCGGGAAGGCTTCGGATAACAGTTTGGTGTAAATATAGGCTTCGTTAGAACGGCCTTGGCGAGTCAAAACATAAGATAGCCGTTCTAATACAACGGCTTTTTCCGGCTCAATAATATCTGTATTATCCATAGTAGAAAGCAAATCGGTCAGAATATCTTCGGCCTGTTCCAGGTTCTGTTCACCAATTGCAATACCAGCCAATAGAATTCTTGCTTTACTAAAAGCCTTGGCACCCTTAGGTATGGAATTAAGCAAGCCTTTCGATTCTTTTACCTGGTTAGATCTTACTAAAGCAGTTGCTTTTCCTAGGGTAGCGAGGTCATTCCCTGCCTCGTCATTAAGAATTTTCTGATAGGCATTGACTGCTTGTTCAAGCTCGTTCAAACCTAACAAGTTATGCGCACGAAGCATTTGAAGCTCAACGCTATTGCCACTTAAGTGCTCATCCAGAACAAGCTCAGCAGATAAGTACTTGTGCTTACCTTGATAAGACTCAACCAGTGCGACATAGTAACTTTCATCCTTGTCGGTACTCACCTGCTCCAATAAGCTAAGCGCCGCGTCATATTGCCCTAATTTAATCAACATCTCGGCATATTGAACAATTGAAGAGGCTTCGCCACCCGACTTCTTCACCGCATTTTTATATTCAATTGTCGCGGCTTTATATTGACCTTGCTCGGCATAAGCTTTAGCTCTCGCTAGATGATTCGCGTTAAGCTCTTTCTGATCAGTTTCTCCGCAGGCAATCAACATACTTACTAATACAGCAGATATGAACAATCGCCCAACTTTATTAAACTTCATCCTTTAAACCCTATGATTAAAATTCCAGATTTTCACTGTAGCTAAGCTCTATATTCAAAGCAAGCCATTCTAGTGTTTGCTAGACATATCCACGCAAAACCAAGTAATCAAAAACTTCCTTTGCTGCACCTTCTATACTTAAAACACCCGCGTCAACCACGAGTTCAGGATCTTCGGGGGCTTCATATGTAGAGTCAATACCCGTAAAGTTTCGAATCTCTCCAGCCCTCGCCTTTTTATACAAACCTTTCGGGTCTCTCCGCTCACAAACACTAAGATCAGTACAAATATAAACCTCAATAAACTCCCCTATAGGGAAGAGCTTTCTCACCATTTGTCGATCTGAATTAAAAGGAGAAATAAACGCAGACTGGACAATCAAACCCGCATCGACAAAAAGTTTTCCTACCTCACCAATTCGTCTGATATTTTCAATTCGGTCTTGAGCAGAAAAACCCAGATCCTTCGTCAATCCATGCCTAACATTGTCACCGTCTAAAAGGTAGGTATGCTTACCTTTCTCGTAGAGCATCGCATCTAAGGCATTCGCGACACTAGACTTACCTGCACCACTAAGGCCGGTAAACCAGATCATGCAGGGCTTTTGATGTTTTTGCTTAGCACGGTCTTCTCTTTGGATTTGATGGTCGTGCCAGCGGATATTTGGGCTTTTCATAATTGAGGTCGTTTTAAGTTGTCTTATATGAGCAATATCGGTCGCGAAGTTACTATTAGTTACTTTTATATAGTTTTCACTAACCTTATTTTTCAGCTAAGCTTAACACCATTACAAAGCATTTTAATAACCTTAGCAGTTTTACAACTGTTTACCGCAACGAACGACTAAGCCGTTAACGACTCACGTACATTGCGGTACAGCTACACTTTGGATGAAGTTATGACACGGATCGCTAGGCAGCCTGTGCTGTGGTTAGCGGCAATTTTTGCCCTGTTGCTATGTTATCTAGGAACTTTCTACCCCAGCCGTTTAGTTCAACTTCATACTCACTGGACCACTGCTGGCGATTTGGATATGGGCTATATCCTTCTCGCTTTAAGCGCCTATTTTTCATATAAGAACCTTGGATCGAACAAAGTTCAACCGAACTATCTATTATTACCTGCTGTCATTCTTCTGACCGCCGGGTTTGTTTTATCTCAAGCTCTGGATATAAAAACACTGTTTTTTTTATGCCTTGCTTTATCGCTGCCCTTATTTAGCGCAATAGTTCTAGGCTTTGCAAGTACTCGTAATATTATCATTGCATGGAGTGTCGTCTTAATGGCGATGCCTTTCTGGTACCTGGCAATCCCTTTCTTACAAACACTGACTGTTAAAGTTGTTTCTTACCTTGCCTCCCTACTATCACTAACGGTACTTGTTGAAGGAAACTACTTTACCGTCACCACCGGCGTAGTTCATGTTGCTGGGGGCTGTTCAGGGTTAAAGTATTTTATGACGGCTTTGTCACTAGCATTGATTTCCTCAGCGTTTAATAGAAGACGTTTTCGTCATGCATTGATAAGCCTTGCGATTGCCGCAACACTTGCAATGATCGGAAACTGGATTCGGGTCTTCATTCTATTACTCATCGCCTATTATGAGGGCGTTAGCCACCCTTTAATGGAAGACCATGATACTTTAGGGTGGATTGTGTTCGGTGCCGTGATGCTTCCATGGTTTTTCATCGACCGCCACTTCGATGCAGAAGGCGAACAAGAGTCACCTGTAAAACAAGATACATCGCAGCCATTGAAACAACAAATTCTCTCGTTAACAGCTTGCACAGTTTTACTAATCATTTCCCAACTAGCACTTAGCCCACCAGAAAATAGAGAATACCAGGTAAGCCAACCTAAGCTACCAAAAACACTAAATGGCCTAACACTCGATACAACTCGAGCGACCAACTGGAAACCTCACTTTCCACAACCAACCAATTTAACGCGAGGCTTATACGGAGCCTTCGGAGACCAGCTCGACCTATACATCCTCACCTACCTAAACAATAGTAATGTAGAAATGGCCAATAGCCAGAACACAATATTTGATAAGAACAGATGGCAGCTAATCAATGATTATGCATG
>NZ_LWGA01000729.1:0-9130 GCF_001635235.1 Oleiphilus sp. HI0117
CAGTTTCTCATAGCTTTGTCCAAGCGCTTCAGCCAAGGCTTTAGCTTGGGCAACATTCAAGTTCAGATAACGAGGATCTGCATAAACCGTTTCAACCGGAGCGCTAACCGCCAAAGGCACACCATGGCGATCCATAATTACGCCACGATGAGCATCCAGCGTTTCAAAGCGAATAGTACGTGCATCACCCTGCTCTGCTAAAAATGCCTGCTCATAAACATGCAAGTCTATCGCACGATAAAAAAGTGCGAGACCACACAAAGCCAAAAAGCCCAGCAGAAACCAATACCGCCAGGCTAAATTGCTTTTAGAAATGTCTTTTGAGCGATTCACTAATCAGCACTCTTTTATTTATAGTTAGTAAATTAACTGGATTTTTTCAGTTTCTGGCACTTCCATACCCAAGCTTTCGCGCGCCACTGACTCAATTCTATTAGGCGAGCTCCATGCACTTTGTTCTAATAACAATTGCGCCCACTCGAGCTGAAGCTGATCATTTTTTTCTAGCAAAATTGCTTGCTCTGCAAATAGCTGCCGACTCAAGTGAGAAGAGTACACAACACCAATTGCTGACAAGACGATTATCAGTAACAACATGCCGGTCACCACAAAACCTTTAAAGGAAACCTGCCTTAACAAATGAAGCAAGCCATCTAGGGCCAAAGCCATTCGCTCCATCACCGTCATCTCTGAAGAGTTTTCCCGCACCGCCTCAACGCCGCGTTCACCGTGGCGAACTACCGACGTCAATCTAGACATTAACAACATAAGCCTATTCATCAGAAACTCTCTCCAACACTCGCATTACAGCGCTACGCGCCCGAACGTTATTTTCTATTTCTGCTTTACTCGGTTTAATCGCCTTTCCAACTAGCTTAAAGCCTCGAACAATATCTTTTTCAAAAACGGGCACCCCCGGCGGAGGCGCATCACCTTTTGCTTTTTCACGCATAAAGCGCTTAACAATACGATCTTCGAGTGAATGAAAGCTAATAACAACTAAACGGCCACCGACTGCTAAACTCTCACTTGCTTCGTCCAGCAATCGCTCTAAATCACTCAATTCATCATTAACTTTAATTCGAATAGCCTGAAACACCCTGGTCGCCGGGTGCTTATGTTTTTCCCAAGACGGGTTCGCGTCCTTCACTATTTTCGACAGTTTTGCAGTCGTATCAATTTCCTGACCCAGCAATGCCTCTTTGATACCTCTAGCTATTTTCCTAGCAAACTTTTCTTCGCCATAATCGAAAAATACCTGAACCATCTCTTTCTCATCGACCTCTTTGATCCACTGTGCGGCACTCACTCCGCGCGTGGTATCCATCCGCATATCTAGCGGACCATCATTCATAAAACTGAAGCCTCTCTCAGCATTATCAAGCTGCGGAGATGACACACCCAAATCCGCTAACACGCCCGAAACTTTCTCTTGCCCACAAACTCTCAAATGCTCACGAATATCTGCGAAGGAGCCGTGCACAATCGAAAATCGCTCTTCATCAACAAATCGACTCTGTGCCGCAGATATTGCTTCCAAATCTTTGTCAATAGCGATCAACGAGCCATCTTTATCCAAAGCTTCTAGTATTTTTGAGCTATGCCCACCACGACCAAAGGTTGCATCAACATAGGCACCTGAAGAATTCGTCACCAATAAGTCAACTGCTTCTTGTAATAGCACCGTCTCGTGCATATGTTGCTCACAACTCATACCAATGTGTCCAATTCAATCAACATATACATTACAGAGACAAATTCAGCATTTGCTCTGGAATATCATCATCCTGATCTGCTTCATCTAACCAATTAAACCAACTGTCTTCACTCCAAAGCTCAAACTTCTTTCCTTGACCCACCAACATCAACTTCTTCTCGAGATTTGCATACTCTCTAAGTGTTGGCGGCACAAGAATTCGCCCATTCCCATCCATTTCCAAAGGCGTCGCATAACCAATCAACAAACGCTGAGTGCGTCGCGCAATCTTGTTGAAACTTGGCAGGCTTTCAATTTGAGGCAATATCTCTTTCCATTGATCTTCTGGGTAGACGAGCAAGCAGCGCTCCTCAGTATGCGCAGTCACAACAATACGGCCATCACAAAAAGACGCCAACGATTCCCGAATCTTAGTCGGAATCGCCATGCGACCTTTAGCATCCATATTGATTGCGTGACTACCTAAAAACAAAATTACGCCTCGAAACCCACAAAAAACTGAAAAATACCCAAAATTAACCACTTTTTTCTACTTTTACCCACTATAGGAACTAGAACTCCACAAATCAAGCAAAATAGACGGGTAGCCAAAGGGAAAAATACTCAAAAAACACAATAACTTAGAGAGATATAGGCAAAATCGGAAGGCACAGAGAGACTCTTATCTTTTAACAACAAAAAGATAGCGTGAAAACTTAAGAAACCACTTTAAGAGTAAGATTTTTTTCTTATTAAAAGACAAGAAATGGGGATTTTTTTAACTAGGAAAAGTAAAGAGTTTGCCGATAAGCCGGGTTCTGTCGTGGACAATCATTCATCTAGACTAAACGTCACCATTTAGTTCAAGCAACCTACCCGAATTCAGCGCGAGCCACGCCAACGAATTCCTATTTGGTTTTGCTCCGAGAGGGGTTTACCATCGCCATGAACTGTTGCCAGTCATGCGGTGCGCTCTTACCGCACCTTTTCACCCTTACCGT
The DNA here is from genome assembly GCF_001635235.1 of Oleiphilus sp. HI0117. Classification (NCBI taxonomy): domain Bacteria; kingdom Pseudomonadati; phylum Pseudomonadota; class Gammaproteobacteria; order Oceanospirillales; family Oleiphilaceae; genus Oleiphilus; species Oleiphilus sp. HI0117. The sequence goes on from NZ_LWGA01000729.1 coordinate 2,698, forward strand.
TCCTAGCCAAGGCTAGAACTTAGGCGGTTCACTTTCTGCTGCACTTTCCGTAGGCTTTCGCCCCCCAGGGGTTACCTGGCACTCTGCTCTGTGGAGCCCGGACTTTCCTCTCCTCATGCTGAAAACTCAGCTAAGCAGCGATTGCCTGGCAAACTCAGGAATAACAGTATTACGGAAATACAGATAATTCAAGAAAAGAATAGATAAATATAACTAATCTCGAACCGTAGCAATGCGAACATTACTAATACTCGTTAGATCAGAGATATAGCCACTGCCGATTGACGCTTCCTGCCCCTCGCGATCCGGAGGAGCAATTGTGGCTACAAAGTCTACCTGCCTCTCAACGATATAACGAATCGAGCCCAGGTTTTGCTCCAAGACAGTTACAGTTTGCTCTATACGACTTAACTCGTAGCTAGTATTGTCTTCTTGATCACTATCGGAATCGAAAACAATGCTATCAAACTCATCATCTCGAACAAGGAAAACAGCATCTTCAAAAGACGAAGGCGGAAGCTCATCCACATAACTCACATCAGCGGAGGTATCAGCTCCAACTAGAGAGTCTTGAATAGTGAGATTACTTGCCCACGACTCAACCTCTTGAGTCAAAGCAAACTCAAGCACGTCAGTCACCTCATCTGGGTTAGCATCCTCAATTGTGATATCGGTCTGAAAAGGCAGCACTTCATAATCGTCATCAACCGTCAAGCCCGCGGCTGTAGGACCAGCTATATTAACAATATCTTCAGCCGAGTTTGCTGACACAGCCGAAACCGTCCCCATCGCTCCTTCTGAAAGCAACTCAAAAGCATGCACAGGAAAAGCCGTCGCCAAGCCCAAAAATGATACTGGGAGAAAAATATTTCGGAACAGTCTATCCATTATGACTCTACATCCGTTAGATAATTATTTGCTTATATTTTGCACGATTAAGAATACCTTCGCAATCTACTAAGCACATCGAATCACATCATTCCTTCAAAATTGCAAACCGGTCGTCGGTTTTACAATCACTTCTCTTTCAAACTTAAAGCCAGGTTGTATATTTCCTTTTTACTTCCGCCCACAACATCCGCCACGACAGCACTTGCCTTTTTTGGCGGCAGCTCTAGAAGCAAACGCGCTAGAAGCTTGAGCTTTTGCTCATCACTCACACTCAGAGGCTCTTCCTGTGAACCTTCAAGCACCAACACAAACTCTCCTCTAGTTTGATCTTCGTCAGCCTTCATCCAAGCCAGAACTTCAGACACCTCACCGTACTTAATCGTCTCATATCGCTTGGTTAGTTCTCGAGCCACACAAAGTTTTCGCCCTGCCAACGCGTCGGACATAGCCTCAAGCGTCACCAAAATCCGGTGAGGCGATTCATAAAATATAACTGTGCGCCGCTCAGCAAGATAAGATTGCAGCACCTCTTCTTTAGCCTTTTTCTTAGCAGGCAGAAAGCCTTCAAAGATAAACGTGTCACTTGCAACGCCGCTGGCGCATAAAGCAGCAATCAGTGCAGAAGGGCCTGGTATGGGCCTGACGAGAACCCCACTTTCTTTGGCTCTCAAAACTAATGTATACCCCGGATCAGAAATCAGCGGCGTACCGGCATCTGAAACGAGCGCCACCGACTGCCCCTCTTTGACCAAGCCAATGATATAAGCACTTTTCTCAGACTCATTGTGCTCGTGCAGGGATATCATTTTTGTAGCAATACCGTAGTGCTCCAAAAGCTTTCTTGTGTGCCGCGTATCCTCCGCAGCAACAACGTCAACAGCTTTCAAAACCTCAATTGCCCTCAAAGTAATATCTGACAAATTTCCTATTGGCGTCGCAACAATGTAAATGGCACTTTCCAAGAACACAACCTCACTATAAAATACGGAACATTCTACATTTAAGCATAGACCCCGCTATGAAAGCACTTCACTTTTCTATTATTGTCTGCCTGTCTGTCATTATATCTGCCTGTGGCACATCGCCTAAAGTAAACCAAAGCAAACTAACAAAGGTCGAATCTCCCGCTCCAAAACAACCGGAAGAGCTGATTTCACTAGCACTAAAGTCCACCTCCCCAAAACAACAATCCAAGCTATTTTTTCAAGCCGCACAATCTTATTGGGAAAATAACCTATACGCACAGAGCGATGCTGCACTAGGGTCAGTTCAAATAGAGCACCTCAATGAAGCTGACGCTCAAGACTATCTTTTAATGTCCTTAAAGTTAGCGACAAGCAATAAGAACAAAGCACGCATTGAGAAAATACTGCCGCTAATCCCGAACCTTGGTTTATCTGGCATGAATGTCGACCAGCAAATCGAGCTTTCGCACTTATTATCTCAAGCTTATGAAATCACAGATTTAACTATTGAAGCGGCGATCACCTTAATCGATCATCGCGGCCTAATTAATCCAGAGCATCACCAAGACACAGACGAGCAAATCTGGCACCTACTCCGCTCAACTGAAACAGCCGACCTAAGCCAATACATTTACACAGGCGACAACCCTGACGCATTAGCGTGGTTAGATCTAGCTCGAACAATCCAGCTAAATCAGATCAGCCTGGATGCCCAATATAATGCATTTCAGGCATGGAACGAGCTGTGGCCAAGCCATCCTGCCAGCCTGAATCCGCCTCACGAGCTAAGCATTCTAAAACAACTCCCAAACACTCGCCCCGATTCGATAACACTTGCCCTGCCCTTAAGCGGGCCACTTCAATTGGCTGGAAAAGCTATTCGTGACGGTTTCATGGCTCAACACTATGCCAGCAATAAACAAAACCCAAACCACGAACCACTACAAGTTCGTTTTTTCGACACAGCAACGCAAGACATTTTGTCACTGTACAATCAAGCACCTGAGACAGGCAGCCTAATTATCGGCCCTCTAGACAAAGCTTCTCTTAAAGCGCTGAACTCCTTAGATATTATTAGCACGCCAACTCTCGCCTTAAACTATCTTCCAGCGACTAACGCAGGTTCAGATAAGCTATACCAACTTGGTCTAGCACCTGAGACCGAGGCCAGACAACTTGCTACACGCCTACACGACAAATCACTGAAACGGGTCGGCATCATACTGCCAGAGAATAATCTTGGCTTTCGCATATACGATAGCTTTGTAGAAAGCTTCTCTTCATTAGACGGGGTCGTTATCGATAGCGTATTTTACAAAAATCAGAAATCTCTCGCTTCGAGCGTCGCCCGCCTCCTCGGCACTGAGGACAGCCAGAATCGAAAGCGAAAAATTCGAAAAATCACTAACACAGCGCTCGAGTTTTTACCCAGAAGAAGGCAAGATATCGACGCACTTGTCATGATTGCCAAACCCGAAATAGCACGTCAAATCAAACCTCTCTTTGCCTACCATTACGCTGCCGACCTGCCAGTATTCGCCAGCTCTCAAATTCATAACATATCTAACAACAACGACAACAGAGACCTGGACGGTATCGAGTTTATCGAAATGCCCTGGATGCTTAGCAGTACAATAGATATCAAAAGCCAGATAAATCATGCTATCCCCGAGTCAACAGAGCAATATAGCCGCTTTTATGCGCTAGGAGCCGACAGCTATAATATCGCCCCAAGACTACAGCTATTGCACGAAGTTCGAGGCAGCCAGATGCAAGGCCACACCGGCATGCTATCAATGGATGAGCAGGGCATTATTAATCGCCAATTAGAATGGGCAAAATTTAGAAAAGGAAAGGCAGTTACCATTAAGGAGTAAGGAAATGCTTAGCAAAGGACTTGCTTATGAGCAGATCGCCGAGAAATACCTTCGCACCCAAGGACTGAAAAGCATAACGAACAATTATCGGTCCAAGTTTGGTGAGATTGATTTAATTATGGGAGATAAGAATACCCTAGTCTTTATTGAAGTCAGATATCGAGCAAGAAATAACTATGGCATCGCAGCTGAAACCGTGACCCCACACAAGCAAAAGAAGATTATTAAGACTGCAAGCATATTCCTTTCTCACAAAAAGCTATGGAATATGCCATGCCGATTTGATGTTATATCTATCAGCCAGAAAGAGAACAGCTTATCCGAGCAAATTCATTGGCACAAAGCTGCATTCGATGCATCTTATTGAGCTCAGTTTATTACCTAAATCACCTAAAACGGTTAACTAGAAATGTCCGAACTATCACCACTATCAAACTACCTATGTGAAGCTGTTGATTCTGCCGCAGCAAACCTTGAAGCACTTAGTGAAAACCTGGAGCAAGCTTGCAACCTAATTACACAGACACTTCTGAGCGATAAAAAACTGATTATTTGCGGGAACGGTCTATCTGGACCAATCGCAAGCCTTTTAACAACCTGCTTAATGAACCAACAGGAATTCGAACGCCCAAGCCTTCCTGCGATCAATATTTCTATCGATTCCACAACTATTTCTGCTATTGCGAAGGACGGCAATTACAACCTTAGCTATGCCAAGCAAATTAGAGCCATTGGTTTCGAAGGAGACACCCTGATTGCACTATCTATCGATGGCAACTGCAGCAATATTGTTCAAGCAATTCAAACCGCGCACGAAAAGGACATCAAGGTAATCACACTTATCGGTCATAAAGATGGGAAAATTTCTGCGATAAAGCAGGGACAGGATGTTGAAATCCAGCTAAACACCAATTCGGTAGCGCGAGCGATGGAAGCTCAACTTATGGCAGTTAATGCCATGTGCCACCAAATCGAAAATCAACTTTTTGGTGGCGCATTTTAGTTAAGAAAGCCTAGAACAGGCTTTCTCTTTATTTAACTATCTTTAGAGAAGGCTTATGAGGCAGGTGTTCTGCCGCTTTCTTCCCTTCATCTTGTGGGTCATTCGGACTCGGCGGCTCTGGAGCACCAGGCTCAGCCCCGAACACCATACCCTGTCCATTTTCTTTTGAGTAAATCGCCATAATAGCTACGATAGGAACGTAGACCTGCATCGGAACGCCACCAAAACGCGCTCGAAAACTAATAGCCTCTCCATCAATTAACAGCTCATTAACCGCACCAGGACTAATATTGAGTATAATTTGCCCATTCGTGACATAGTCTTCTGGGACACTTACACCCTGGATACCGGCATCAACGACGATATACGGCGTCATGTCGTTATCCAAAATCCAATCATTTAGTGCTCGAACCAGATATGGCCGACTTGGAGTCATTCCGCTCACCCCTTTACTCATTATTTAGCGACTTAGTGTCGCATTTCTTTTTCTAGTTCAGACAAGCTAGCTTGAAAGGACTCACGCTGAAATATACGATCCATATACTTCGAAATCGGTTTTGCCTGGACATCATCTAACTCAATTCCCATTACCGGTAAACGCCACAACAAGGCAGAAACACAGCAATCGACAATGGTAAACTCTTCACTCATGAAGTAAGGCATTTCTGAAAAAATCGGCGCTGTAGCAATCAGGCTTTCTTTCAATTCCTTACGATACTCATTCGCCTTCGCAGCATGCGGATCAGCAAGAATTGCATCAGCCAGACGACTCCAATCTTTACGGATTCGGTACATCATCAAGCGGCTTTGCGCTCGAGCAACCGGATATACTGGCAACAAAGGAGGGTGCGGAAAGCGCTCATCCAAGTACTCCATCATAATATCCGACTCATAAAGTACTAAGTCGCGGTCAACCAAAGTAGGCAAGTCATTGTATGGATTATGATCAGAAAGCTCAGCAGGCTTGTTATCTGGGTCAACGTTAACAACGTCAACTGCGACACCTTTTTCCGCTAAGACTATTCTTACCCGGTGACTGTAATGGCTCTCACCATCAGAAAAAAACGTCATGGACGAACGTTTGGTCACAACACCCATATACTTACCTCAACCTTTAAATCAGATTTACTGCACTGATAGCACAGTTTTAAATTTGGGCAGAATTATACACGATTTACAAGCCAGTCGTGAAAATTCTCTTGGATAGAAACAAAAAAAGCCCTCCATGCCTACACATGGACGGCTTTTATTCTTCTTTCTAGCTAACTAGTGAATATCTCTCCAATACTCTTTGTTCAAGAAGTATGCAAAAACAAACAAAAACGCTAGGAATATAAGAACATTTCGGCCAAGTGCCTCACTTTGAAGCCTAGAAGGCTCACCAACATATTCTAAAAAGTTAACCAGATCATAGATCGCTTCGTCATATTCAGCAGGACTCAAGCTTCCTTCTGTCGCATATTCAGAACAACCACTACTCTTAACAATATTTCCGCTTAATGGATCAACAACAGGCTCAACACCTAACTCTGGCGCGACAGCACAAACACCCTGCAAACCAGCTAGTACGTGCGGCATACCCACATCTTTGAAAATTACGTTATTCACACCATAAGGGCGCTTTGAATCGGCGTAAAATCCACGCAAGTAGTTATATATCCAATCAGGACCACGCAAACGAGCACTCAAAGTCAAAT
>NZ_LWGA01000730.1:0-1507 GCF_001635235.1 Oleiphilus sp. HI0117
GCGTTTACGAGGGGTCGTTTTGGGCTAATATGCAGGGCTCGGTAGAGTTTCGTGGAGATATTGTAAATGGCATTATCAAGAGTGTTGTGTTTGGATTGGTCTGTACATGGATAGCAGTGTTCCAAGGATACGATAGTATTCCGACATCAGAAGGGATTAGTATAGCTACCACTAAAACCGTCGTATATTCATCGCTAGCGGTGCTTGGCTTGGACTTCCTACTAACAGCGGTAATGTTTAGCTCTTTCTAAACAATTATTTAAAATAAACTAAACTTTTTAGGGAAAATGACGTCATATGTATGAGAGAACAATAGAAGCGGCTGTAGGGGTATTTATGATAGCCGGATTCGCTGCCTTGGCGTTTTTGGCAATACAAGTGAGTGGTTTAACAAGCGATTCGGCGCGTGATACCTACAAAATATATGCCCAATTTGACGACCTAGGCGGTCTCGCTGTTAGAGGACGGGTGTCATTATCTGGTGTAACGGTTGGAAAGGTTAGCGGGATCAGTCTTGATGAGCAGTCTTACACAGCGCTGGTAGAGATGGAAATATATTCATCTGTTGATCAGCTGTCAGCAGATAGTGTCGCATCGATTCAGACGGCCGGTTTACTGGGAGAGAAGTATGTTGATCTCAGTGTTGGTGGGGAAGAAGAGCTATTGAAAGACGGCGATACCATTTTTGATACGCAGTCTGCGATGAATTTAGAGAAAATTATTGGTGCGTTCGCCTCGGGCCAGATAGATCTCTAATTAATGGTGTAATGACTAGTTTTGGGTAGCTCCTATCCTGGTTCACTTCTATTTGATAAGAATTTAACGTTATGAATAAAGCATTTAAGTTGGTTACTCTTTGGCTGGTTTTGGCGCTTGGTATTGCAGCAGCTCAAGTATCTTACGCAGCGACCACGACCGCAAGTCAGGGTCTGGAGTCTGAAGAAATCAGGCTGACTGTTGAGAAAAATGTTACTGAAGTGTTGGAATTATTTAAGGTAGAAAGGGAATACTACGAAACTGATCCAGAGCGCTTTTTAGCGAGTATGGATGGTGCACTAAATAAAATAGTGGACTTTCGTCGTATCGCTGCACGTGTCATGGGAAAGTATGGCCGCAGGGCTTCTAAGGAACAAAAAAATCGATTTGTTTCGGTTTTTAAAGATAGTTTGTATACGACCTATACCAAAACATTGGTGGAAAGTGGTGTCTTTGATATCAAAGTAACAAAAGCCAAGCTTAATAGCCGTAGTGATAAGAAAGCTGTGGTTGATATGCAAGTGATAACAGATAATGGCACTGTGCTGCCGGTTGCTTATTCGATGTATTTAAATAAAGAAAATCAGTGGCTGATGGAAAACGTAATTGTTTTCGGTGTCAACGTTGGTTTGGCCTTCAGGGATCGTTTTGCTCTTCAATATAGGAAAAGCAAAGGCGACCTCGACTTAGTTATTGATGGGTGGAGTGTCGACCTAGATATTAAGAAACCTGACGGTACTGATATTATCAT
>NZ_LWGA01000731.1:0-21767 GCF_001635235.1 Oleiphilus sp. HI0117
GAGGGTGTTCAATTAAGTGTTTCGATAGTGAATATTTCAAAGGCGGTCACCAAAGCATTTAATGAAGGGAGTTATAAGTGGTTTGAATTATCGAGAAACCAGAAAATTATCGACACTTCTTTGCAGCACGTGCCTTCGGGCTTTATTAATCGCGATTGCAGCTTAGCCCCTATTTTCATTTTTCTTAATGACCATAAAGCGGAAACCTTGCAGCGAACGGTTGATGTGGTAGAGGCTTACACGGAGACCTTTGAGTCAGATGAGGTGCAAATATTGTTGGCGGCTGGAAATGCAGGTATTGAAGTCGCGACTAACCAGGTGATAGCTGAATCACAGACTTTTATGATGGTTATTGTTTATGTGATTGTCGGAATGATGGTTTTGCTCGCCTACCGCTCTATGCGAGCCGTTGTTTGCATTGTTATGCCTTTGATGATGACTTCCATTCTATGTACGGCCTTGATGGCCTTTTTAGGCATTGGTGTGAAGGTTTCAACCTTACCAATTATTGCTTTGGGTGTGGGCTTAGGTGTCGATTACGGTATCTATATCTACTCTCGTCTAGAGGAGTACCTAACGCAAGGCATGACTTTACAGAGAGCTTATTTCCATACGCTCCACTCAACGGGTAAAGCCGTTGCTTTTACAGGGCTGACCCTGGCTATCGGTACTACAACCTGGATCTTTTCGCCGATCAAATTTCAAGCGGATATGGGGATACTGTTAACCTTCATGTTTCTTTGGAATATGCTTGGCTCAATTACCCTATTACCCATGCTCGCCTATTACTTTGTCAAAGATGGTGAGGAGGATGAGCTTGTTGTGTATCGAGATGACCTGGCCTGAGATAACTCAGAGTCGAGACCGGGTCGACAACTTTGAACTCGTGACCGCAAATGTCAAAAACAGGCAAGTGCTGTCATGGAGAGGCGCCGGCTAATAATGCTAATGTGCCTTTTTTACATCAAGTCTAGCGTGGGCTGATGTTGTGTAAAAAGATTATACAAAACAATCATTACATAAAATAAAAAGGACTCATTATGAAGAAAATAATCGCATTATTACTTATTTCTGCGGGACTCACAGGCTGTGGCGGTGTTGGTAGTCTAGTCAGCAATGACCGTGTAACAGACGCTGACAACGATCAAGTTGTAACCATTGGGGATTCGATTTTCGCTTTATCCGGTAAGATTCAGGATATTCTTGAAGACTATGCTGGAGAAACGTTCCGTCAATATACTATCTCGGGTGCAGAAGTAACGGGCGGTATCTATGCAACTGATATTGCAACGCAATTCGAGATTGCCAAGAACGATAATCCGAATATCCAGACGATCGTTATGGATGCTGCAGGTAACGATATTCTTATCCCTATCATTACTATGTTTGACTGGTACAACTGTAAGACAGAGTGGTATCAGTGGTGGGGTTTAAGCTCTTCTTGTAAAAACCTGATTGACGACTTGTATGTTGATGTCGTTAATTTGTTGAATAATATCGATGCAAATGGTGTTGAAAACGTTATCTTCCTTGGCTACTACTACCCTAAAAATGCACTACTTTGGTTGGATGATGTGGAAGAAGCGGTTGATTATGGCGATATGCGTTTAGCCCAGGCATGTGCGAACTCTACAGCAAATTGTACCTTTATCGACCCTCGCTCAGTAATCAATGACCGCGATATTATTATTGATGGTATCCATCCTGCGACCAGTGGCTCGCAAAAGCTCGCTGACCTTATTTGGCCAGTATTGCAGCCAATGTTATAAAAGAGGATAGGGCCTGCGACCTGATATCGTAGCAGGCTATCTATTGGATATCTTAATTAGGCAACCCACTTGTGAAGCAAGTGGGTTGTTTTCATTTTAAGGAATGATAATCAATGAAGAAATCGATTATTGGGCTGGTAGTGGTAGCTGGTAGTGTTACTGTCTATCAGTTGAGCGTTAACTCGATGGATATAGCAAATACCTCTCTGGAGCCAGAGAGTATCTTAGGAAATTATAGCCTGGAGGTGCCGGTTCAAGCTGTTAACGAAACTGAGTTAGGCGCTTCGGAATACGATGACTTTGATCTTCAGATATTAGCTCAGCTAAGAGCAGACTATAAAGAACATATTGCCGAGTTGAAGGTTCAAGCGAGTCTTTTAACAGTAAAACGTTATATATTGGAAAAGTATCCGGAAAGTGGGGAGGAGCGTTTTACTCGCCTTGTGCTTGCAGCGTTCCCTGAATTTGCCGAGTCTATTTTTCGTGTCATTGAAGGTTTAGAGCGCTACCAAAACTGGGTTTCAGAAGAGTATTTATACCTGGAAGAATTATCTCCTTTAGCAAAAAACGGTATGCTCTGGGAAAAGCGTAGAGAAATTTTTGGCAGTGATGCCGAACTAATTTGGCAAGATGAGAAAGATAACCTTAACCAAAGCAAACTTAGAATGCAGGAAGTTTTTCATCAGCTAGATCAATCAAATGAGACGAGCCTGGATGAAAAGCTATTTCAACTTCGTAGTGCAATTGATGAAAATTTAGCTGGAAGTGTCCAGGACGCAGCCCTTAGTGAAGGGGTAATCTCTCGAGCCTTTTTTAACCTTAGCTCTGTTCAAAAGGGTTTGTCTGAAATGCCTGCTGAAGAGCGACAGATAGAGATAGATAATATTCGGCGCCAGTTAGGTTATTCAGAAGAGCAAATTGAAACACTTGCTGCAAAGGACCAAGAACGTGAGGCGAGATGGCAAACTGGTTACGCCTATATGGCTGAGCGAGCTGAATTGGTGGCGAGCCTTGATGCAGAACAGCTTGATGAGTCTCTTGCCGAGCTTAGGCAAAAATACTTTGAGCATGAAGCTGTTACGATTCAAAGGGAAGAGGAAATGGACTTCTGGCGTTTTAACAGGCCTAGGAAGTTTGGTAATAACTAAGAGTCGCGTATGCCAACACTTCTAGCTAAGGAGAGGAGATACGCTATTCACCTCTGTGGCTGAATAGCGTTAACAAGTGCTTTAAGGGATGTCGATAGAAATCGTTTCAGAGAATTGGCTTTGAATCTCATTGCTATCGACTGTTGCAATACGCAGGTACATTGTTCCTGATTGCACATCGCTGATTATGTAGTTGTAGGTCTCACTACCTGTGCTGTTAATACGAATGCTTTGGTTTAGCTCGGTGTTGTTATAAGCATATTCGATAACATATGCTGAAATTTCACTACTTTCCAGTGCGCTGCCGTCTTCACGTGTGCTTGGCGCAGACCAGCTTAGCTCGAGTGAAGAAGGTAGAGAGTTAACCGAGACCAAGGCTTCTTGTGAGTAAGCTTCACTGCTGGCATTACTGACGACTACAGAATATAAGCCGGTATCTTCGATACCCGCATTGCTGATGCTCAAGTCCTGCGAATTAGCGCCAACTAACTCTTCGCCATTGAATAGCCACTGATATGAGAATGGGCCGTCTCCGCTAGTGCGAACTGTTAAGTCTACACTTTCACCCGCGTTGATCTCTTGTGAATAGGGCTGCTGGGTTATGCTTACCGGTACACTTATAGATAATACGCTTAGGTTTGCACTGAAAGATGTAGCGGAGCCTTGCGTGTTACTAACTGTCACATCATAGCTCCCTGCATCACTTAACTCGACTGAGTTTAGGCTTAAGGTATTGCTATATGCGCCGCTAATATCCGTGCCATTGTGTCGCCATTGGTAAGTCAGAAAGCCTCCACCGCCAGCGTTGACGCTAAATGAAGCGGAGCTTCCTTCGGATACTGTTAATGAAACGGGGTGCGAGTTAATGCTGGGTGCTGCAAGTTGTTCATTGACGGTAACGCTGACAAAGTTTGAATAAACCTGGGAAACATTGTTGCTAATCGATACTCGGTAACTTCCCGTGTCACTTATTGAACTTGGGCTAATCGTTAAAGTGCTATGTGTTGCGCCAGGAATTAAGGAGCCGTTCTTTTGCCATTGATAGCTGATTGGATCTCCGCCAGTCGCTAAGACGCTGAGAGAGATTGTTTCCCCTTCAGTGACGATGCTAGCGCTAGGTTGCTGGGATATGCTGACGGGTAACACGTTTTCTTCCACTGAGACAAGGGCTTCTAGCGAGTGGATAGTTTCCTCACTGTTGGAAATGGTGACACTATATAAACCAGAATCGCTAAGTTGAGCGCTCGTTTTATTGTAGGAGCTTGCTGTCGCGCCCGGGATATTCTCGCCATCCTTCTGCCACTGATAGCTTAAGCTTCCCGCTCCGGATGCGAGAACAAACAAAGAAAAGCTTTGTGATTCACTGGTATGTATGGACTGCGGTTGAGTTTGAATTTGAAGCTCAGCGCTGTCGAGATCTTCTGCAATATTTTGAGCATCATTGGTGATACTGCTCAGTGCGCTAGCATAACTATTTCCGTTGTCAGAGTAGGTGTCCAGGTATGCAGAAAGCTGCTCTGCTAGGTCGCTTGCTGTGTAGAACACGTTCGCTAAGGGAATATGATCAAGCAATTGGTTCGTGCCTATCCACTCTGTATCAAGCGCGTGCTCATAAAGAGAAGCGCTTAGAATTGCTTGCTTTAGAGATTCGTCACTTGCATCCGAGAGCTTTGTTAGGTCAAGTGTTGGGGTAGTTAAGGGGTCGCTCTCTAAGTCAAAACTTTCCATGACCCACTGAGTGGCTGTTACTATGTTTTGCGCATTTAAGCCCTGAGGCAGAGACTGCGCAGTTTTAACAATAAGGTGACTTAAAGGTGAAAGAAACGTTGTGGAGTGGGTTTGCTTGCTTGTTAGACCTAAGAGTTGAAAATAAGCTGGGAGTCTGACTGCTTCACCAAACGAAAGTGTTTGGCCAGATATTTTTTCAATACAGCCTTCTACCAGGTCGCAAAGCATGCGAGTATCAGTATCTACGCTTAGTGAGAGTAGAACGAGCGTGCCATCTTCAAGTTCGTTTAAGTCTAGTGAAAAATAGCCGGATGAGTCGCTGCGTGTTTGTGTGATCAGGCTATTATCTTCGGCTCGGTATGCGCTGATTATGCCGTTGCTGATGACGCCTTTAACAGCACGTCCATCAACATTGTTATCTTGCCGGTCGCTATCAAAAAATTCGCAGCCACTTAAGAACAAACACATTAGCAGTGTACATAGTTTGGAGAGTGCTATTTGACTTGTATCTTTTGCTTTCATAGTTGTACATTCGAAATATTCATTATGGACAGGCATAATTCAACAACTCGCCCCTTCCTATAAAATGACGCAAGAAAGGGCTAAAAACCGCAAATGTATAGTGGTATGCGCGATTTCAACAGTTGGAATAAACGTAAAGAATCTAAAACGGGCTTCTGCGTAATGTGCAGTTATTAATAGAGTAACGCTGCTAATCTCTATATCTTATAGGTATGTATGAGCCAAGATCCTGAAATCCTTATCCGATAGTTAAAATTCTAACTAAAGAATTGTAACTTTGTGTGAAAGTGATATTAACATTACGTAATAGCTTTGTCTTGTCTGTACCAGTAAAAGTAAGACTTAGGGGATTTTATTTACTCGCTTAGAGAGTGCGCGTCGGAGAATTTCTTGCTGGTCTTCGTCTTTACAGCTATATAGCTGCTTGAAATCACTCAATATAGGACCGAAGAAGTCCTTGAAGTGCTGCGAATCCTGATAAACTTTGTATGCTTTCTGTTGAATTGCATCGCTGGACAGTTTCTCGGTATTTGAAATGTTATATAACTGCTCTATTTCCTCTTTGAGAGAGGCGATCAAGGGCAGGTTGGGATTATTTTCTGGGTCCTCAGGTTGCAAATGCTCCCATAAGCTTAGCAATGTCTCCTTTGCTTGGTGGGTGTTGGATAGGTCGGCTTGGGCAGCAATATCCAGACACTCAACAGACTCTTTGAACATGGTTTCGGTTTCTGCCAGTTTAGCGCTGATCTTGTCATTAAAATCATCTGTTTGAACTGAAAGCGTGCGCACTTCATCTGCAACAACGCTAAACCCTCTTCCTGCATCGCCTGCTCGAGCGGCTTCAATCGCGGCATTGAGCGCAAGGAGGTTGGTTTGTGAGTTGATCTTGTTTATATCTTCTAGATGCTCAACTACTTCATGAAAACGTGCATCAATATCGTCAAAGTTCTGGTTTAAAGTAACAGAAGCCGCCTGAATGTTTTCAAATTGCTGAATCAGCTGGGCTAAGGCCTGATTCGAAACTTCTCCAAAGTTGTTGAGGCTTTCTAGTGTGCTGGGCTCAAGGTTTTCATCTAAAGATTTTGATAATGATTTAGCATAGCTGTCTGCCCGTTCGATTGTCTCTGCAGTTTGTGTCGTATCGTCAGAAAGCGAGTGTGTAAGTTTTTCAGTATCCTCTGCAAGCTGGGCGATAAGCGCAATTTTTTCATCCATCATATGGTGGATTTTATCGAATAACTCAATTTGCGCCTGCTTTTCTCTTGCCGCCCGTTTTGCTCGCGGTGTTTGGTCATAGGGCACTAAAGATCGCTCAATGCGTTGCCAAATCATAAAGCCAACGATCATTGTCATGAACACTAAGGGAACGATGACGTAGCTTGGTAGCGGCGGTGCGATGACTAGCCAGCCAGTTGCGAGAACCTGCAGGAAAAGCAGACAAGCGTATTCATATTTCATTGAGTGACCTTTATCACCAGTGTAAGAACCGAGCGCTAAAATGTTTCGAGTGCGAACGACAAGACGAGCCTATTTAGCGAGCAAGTCTGGCCTCAGTGTCACTAGAAGCAATCGTTTTAGCTTGTTTGAATAAGTCTAGTATGCTTACGTATTTCTACAATGTTTGTAGAAAAAATAACGACCGCAATCAGCGGCGTCTTGGCTTATATCGGCCAAGACGGTGAGATCTGGAGTTATTTTGTTTTTAGCTTCCAGTTAACTGTTTGCCCGGCATAAAAAGGAACAATTGGATTGCCATTAGGGAGAATGATTTGCTCCGGGATGGTCCATTCTTCTTTTTGAAGTGTGATAGTACTGGTATTGCGTGGTAGTTGGTAAAAATCTGGGCCGTGATGGCTGGCAAAGCCTTCGAACTTGTCGATCGCTCCAAGGTCCTCAAATACTTGCGCATAAAGCTCTATAGCGCTCCAGGCACTGTAGCAGCCAGCACAGCCGCAAGATGACTCTTTTTTCGCCTTTTCGTGAGGTGCTGAGTCGGTTCCAAGGAAGAATTTGCTTGAGCCACTCTTTACAGCTTCTCTAAGCGCTGTTTGGTGGGTGTTGCGTTTAAGTACAGGTAGGCAGAAGTTATGGGGCCGAATACCGCCTACGAGCAGGTCATTACGATTAAGGAGCAGGTGTTGGGGAGTGATCGTTGCGGCCAGTTTGTCTGAGCCTGCTTGTACAAACTGAGCAGCTTCAGAGGTTGTGATATGCTCAAAAACAACTCTTAGCTCGGTAAATTTTTCGGTGATAGGGGCTAGGTGTTGTTCAATAAAAAACTTTTCCCGATCAAAGATATCAACCTCATGAGAGGTCACTTCACCGTGAATCAGTAATAACATGTCGCAAGCTTGCATTGCCTCAAAAACCGGGTAAAGCTCGTTCAAGGCTGAAACTGCAGCATCGGAATTGGTTGTTGCTCCTGCTGGGTAAAGCTTGGCTGCAATAATGCCCGCTTGCTTGGCGCGAGTAATGTCTTCGGGCTTTGTATCGTTTGTCAGATATAGGGTCATTAAGGGAGTGAAATCGACTCCTTCAGGTATAGCGTTTTCAATTCTGGCTTTATAAGCAAGTGCCATTTCTGTGTTAACAACAGGCGGGACAAGGTTAGGCATCACTATCGCTCGCTTAAAGCACCGAGCGGTTGCCGGGACAGTTTCTGCGAGCATGTCTCCATCTCGAAAGTGAAGGTGCCAGTCATCGGGGGCTTGAATAGTGATTTCTTGCATGGGATATCCTGAATCAAAAATTTAAGCTTATATTATGCCTGAAAATATAGGCTTCAGGAAATTCAGGGTGGGAGGACAAGGTATGGATGACTAACTTGTCTGGAGGGATCTCAGGCGCTTACTTTGCCAACTCTATTTTGCCAAGCAGGCCTGCATGGTCTGAGAGGTAAGCCCGCTGGTATTAGGCATATCTCCGTTTGACTGCTTGGCACGTAAAATTCTCAAACGCTCAATTGTGCGACCTTTCGGGTTAATTGAAATGTGACCGGCGCATTTTTTTATCCGTATTTCCCATCTACACGGGGGCTTGTCCATACGGGAATAAAGGCTAGGCAGAATAATGAAAATGCTATGATCCACAGACCACCGGAAATATTGACCCAAAGCAAGTGACTACCCGGAGCAATGGCTGGTAGAAAAAACCTAATGATGGCAGCCAGAGAAAGAATAAGCAGGGCGGGCCCTAAAGTCTTTGGTAGATGCTTAAGGTTTCGCCCTGTATGGCCCGTTGATACGCGTGCCATCATGCCCATGGTCATAACGCCAATAGCGCCGACAGCAAAAGCATGTATGGACAAATAAGGCGACAGTGAAAGTCTGGTTTCAAATACAAAAATTAAAAAGCCGATGGTAATTGAACCCAGGGTTACGAAGAAACTCCATAGCAAAGGGGATTTCCATATACCTGATGTATACCAGCCGATCATACGTATGGTCGTGATAATGACCATGAGTGCCGCAGCAGTCTGCGCGAGGGTGATATAGTTGGTAAAGAGGGTTGCGATAAAAAACACTAAAAAGACCAGCATACTTGAGATATCGAGAATTCTAGAGTTAAACAAGGTCACTTCGTAGCCTACCCCTCGTTCAATAAAAAGAGGAATAATCCGACGCCCGATGGTCAGGATCAGACCGACAACGATATAGAGGCCTGCGTAGAGGGATGTATGTGCACCTGAATCACTAAAACCAAGTGCTTGAGCATAGAAAAAGGCATTCCCGACTGCAATCAGCACTAGCTTCGAAAGAATCGCCATTTGACGCCATTGTTTGACTTGGATGATCGGCTTGGCAATAGCGTAGCCGAGACAAACGATAAAGATGAGGTCGAAGAATGCAGCGAGTGATAGTACGTTAATCAGCCACATTAGGCGTGCCAGGGCCCACAAAGAAAAGAGGATCATGAGCGGTTTGCCGTGAGGAGTCTGTAGGCCGGTCCAGTTTTTTACTGCGGTTAACAAAAAGCCGGCGATTACTGCCACGGCGTAGCCATAGATCATTTCATGAGCGTGCCATTGAAAAGGGCTGATGCTATTTGAATTAAAAGACCAGGCTTGGTTTAGAAAGAGTAACCATACGGCGATGCTGACTAAAGAAAGGAGGCTAGCACCGGCGAAAAATGCACGAAAGCCAAGGTTGAATAATGCTGGGTGTTGAGAGCTGAGCTCGTGTTTAGGTTGCATTGACGATTCCTATGCCAGCTAGTGAGGATTGTATCACTATGACTATGGTTATTTTGTGTAGGTAGCGGGTTTCATACCGTGCTTAGCTGAAGGCATGTACTAGCCCGCTAGCGAGCTATGGAAAGCTCTGCCTACTAAGTAATCAATCTTTAAGGCTAGAGGGGGGGCAAGGAAGAATCAATACCTAAAAAGTAGCAAATGATCTATTAAGGTACAAGACTCAGAGCCTTTTTATAGTGCGCGGCCAAAGGCCGAGCCTGCCTTAGGATGCTATCAGCACTTTTGCAGGAGGCCCGCCCTTGAGGAGCGGGCTCTGCTTACAGGAAGATTTGTCCTTGATTAGATATTTCTAACAATTAAGCCTTTTTCAAGCGCTTCGTGAGTAAGCTTAAGCTTGGAAAGCTCCGGAACCTCGAGTTCAACTTTATAACCCGAGCCAAGAGCTGACTCAATTTCTCGGCCGTTCTTGCTGTTGAATAGCTGTGCTGCGGTGAAGGAAATATTACCTACCGGTGTTAGCAGCGTGAGCTGATCTCCAGTAGAAAGCTTGTTTTTCGCCTCAAGTTTGATGCGATTTGTGCCAAGGTCACCTTCCAGAACGTCTGCGACGAATAGTTGCTGAGTTGAGGTTGAATTGCCTGTCTCATAGTTTTGGTATTCATCAGGTACATGGCGGCGGTAAAAACCCTCTGTGAAACCTCTATTAGCCATGCCTTCGAGGTCGTCCATCAAGGCCATGTTGAACTCATGGCCGGCGGCGGCATCATTGATCGCTTGTCGGTATACTTGAGCAGTTCTTGCAGCGTAATAGTACGATTTGGTACGGCCTTCAATCTTCAGGGACTCAACACCTATATCCATCAGGCGCTGAACATGCTGAACAGCTCGTAGGTCTTTGGAGTTCATGATGTAGGTGCCGTGCTCATCTTCATAAGCAGGCATGTACTCACCAGGTCTGCCTTTTTCCTGTAGTAGGTATAAAGGGGAAACTTTTTCTAGGACGTCAGAACTTTCCGAAAGTGAAAGTGTTTGAACATTAGGGTCGTAGGTTTCAACTGCTTGGCTTGGAACAATTTCTCCGCCATCAGTCTGTTCTGCTTCGTGAGTCTGGTACTTCCAGCGACAGGAATTTGTGCAAGCGCCCTGGTTTGAGTCTCTATGGGTCATATAACCGGACAATAAACAACGGCCAGAGTAGGCAATACACAAAGCACCGTGAACGAAAACTTCAATTTCCATTTCAGGAACGCGTTGTTTAATTTCCGCAATTTCATCCAAGGATAGTTCCCGCGAAAGAATGACGCGTGTCAGGCCCTGTTGTTGCCAGAATTTCACTGTTGCCCAATTTACCGCGTTTGCTTGAACTGAAAGGTGAACAGGCACATCAGGCCATTTTTCTCGCACCATCATGATAATGCCGGGGTCAGACATAATCAGCGCATCTGGCTTCATAGCAATGACTTGCTCCATGTCGCGAAGGTAACTTTTTACCTTGTCATTGTGCGGGCTAATGTTCGATGCGATATAGAACTGTTTGCCAAGCTTGTGTGCGCGAGCAACGCCCTTAGCAAGGTTTTCAATATGGTTAAATTCGTTTTCTCTGACGCGCAAACTGTACCGTGGTTGGCCAGCATAAACTGCATCTGCGCCATAGGCGAAGGCGTACTCCATATTCTGGAGCGAGCCTGCGGGAGATAATAATTCAGGTTTTTTCATGTGTTCCGATTCGAAATTAAGGCTATTCTTTCTGCGAAATGGCGGATCCTACCTGTAATTGCTCGAACCAGTCCAGGAATTTCCCAACATTTTCACCTTTGAATATTCGGCCGTGCTGGGGAAGAAGCATGTCGATCTCTAATTTTCTGACGCGGTTGATCCAGTCATTTTTGGCTGCATTGGAAGGCATCCAGCGTTGATGGAACATTTTCATTTTCGGGATATGTGCATCAAAATCATCGACGAACATTGGGCTGTCGATAGGCTCAAGAGCCGCACCAACATCGCCAGTGAACAGGATCTTCGCGACAGGGTCATATACATGGTAGTTGCCCGAAGAGTGAAGGTAGTGTGCGGGAATCAGTTGTAAAGACAGGCCCGCCAGATCCAATGTTCGGCCTTCATCCTGTATCGCCTCGTAAGAAATATTGTTCATGCCGAAATGTCGTATGAAGCCTTCCCAAAGCCAAGGGCCATGAAGTTTCGCATCTGGGATAACCTGATCCCAAAGACCCAAAGACGAAATGATGTCTGGGTCCTGGTGAGAAGCAAACAAGTGAGTGATTTGCTCTAAAGGAATGTATTTGACGACAGAGCTTAACATAGGAGCAAAAAGCTCAACACCGCCAGGATCGAGTAAAACAGCTTGTTGATTATTCACGATCATAAACTGATTCGAATCAATAATTTTTTCAGGCTTGTCAGGGTCTCTTCCGAAATAGATCCATTGATGCTTTTCTTGATATATTGCTTGAGATTTCATGTGCGTGCCTAGATTAGTTTATTGTTAGTAGATAAAAACTTTAACGCTTTATCGATATGGTAAAGGATGCGCTTGATCATCTCTTCAACGTTATGCGCCATATCGAGTAAAACAGGGCTATGTTCGCCAGTTCGAGGCGCTTCGATTTTGGAATTAACAGCAATAACGGCGATGCTACGAATATTCTTTTGCATTTCCGTCAGAAGGTCATTTAGTTCGCGGTTAAAGCGTGCAATGCGTTCACGGCTTTGCTGCTCGCGTTGAGGGCGCCCCTGGATGTGTTGTTGGACGATCTGAGGTACTTTGTCCGGTTCCATCACTCTATAGGCTTTTTCAAGCTTCTCTTCAAATAAACTGGTACGCCACTCGCGAACGGCTTTATTGGCGGTTTCAACAGTCATGGTACTCACCAGGTCGGCCAAGGATATGGATTCACGTGAACACTCATCATAAAAGGTTGCCAAAACAGCTAGACCGGCTGCGCTTTCGCCAATACGTTTAGCGAGTACGCGCAAATTTTTGGAAGAAATAGATAAGCTTCGAGTAATCTCCTGAGCATGATAGAGCTCAGCGGCAACCTTTGCTGCAATGACGGTTTGTTGGGTGTTCTCGCTAAGCATTGGCAGTGTCTCCCAAACTCACTTACGTAGCGTATTTAGGGCCAGATTTAAAAAGATAAGACTTAGTTCTATCCGGTATCTGAGGCTCTCGTAAGTGCTTTGTTTTTATTGATTCGTTTAGTTTAGCACTGATCAAAAAAAATGCTGGAATTCACGGGGATATTTTGTGGCTATCGGGCATAAAAAAAGCGGAGGTGGAAGAAACCTCCGCTAGCAGTAAAAATTAACCTAAGAGACTAGAATTTAGCTGCGAGCTGCACCCAAATTTTCGTAGTATCCTCGCCCGAGTCTCCTTTACTGTAATCGGCAAGCTTGATTAGCCCTGTGTAGTTATCAGAAAACTTCTTGGCAACTAGAATGTCAATTTCACTACCTAAATCTGCACTACCTTCATCGGCGTCAAACTGGTGGTAGATTACCGCGATCTTAGGACCGTAGTTTTTGGTTGAAATGCTAAGCGAGGTGTCTACTAAGCCGTCAGTTCCTTTTTCAGCAGCAAACTTGTCAGCCCAACCGTTGAACTTATGCTTGGTTGCAAGAGGTGTCTTAAACATGGCATTACCGTCATCTGAGCCAAGAGTTTCGTAACCCAGCTTAGCGGTAAAGCCTGAAACATTTACACCTGCTTCAAGGTTAAGATAATTCGTTTCATGCTCATTATCATCGTCAGTAGTTTGTTGGGCAAATTCAGCGGTATAAAGGACAGTAAGGTCGTCACTTGCTTTCACTTTACCGTTTGCTCGGATACCGAAAGTGTCATGAATATCTTTCAGGTCCAAGAAGTAAGCGCTTAAGCCCAAGCCGTCAATACTCTTGTTGTTTACGTAGTAAACTTGATGGTCGTTGCCGTCGATATCGCCTCCGGTAAAGGTGTTTACGTTATAAACATTAGAGAATATCAATGTTGTGTCTGGTAGTGCTGTGTTAACTAGGGTAAAAGCATCATAAGTTTGTTCGTTTTGTCTCCAGCCCACGCCGCCTAGCATACGCTGGCCATCTAGGTTGATGCGCTGGCGACCGTAGCGAACGAGCGTATCAGCTGGCGCAGCAAAATCGATATATGCCTGGTTAATTTCAGTATACGTAGCATCGAGCACTACTGCTTCTTCATCTGGATCAGCTCCACTGTCGCTGTAGTTGTCTTCACCGACAACACTGTTGTTATCCATTTCTAGCGTAGTGGATACGCCATTGTATGAAAGCGTCTTGTAGGTTAAACGTGTTTTCACTGTGGATGCTAAAGCTTCACGGTTGGTGAAATCATCTACATATTCAAAACGATAACGTAGCGCAAGGGATGCATCGCCGCCCGCAATCGCGGCAGTAATTGAGTCTGCCTCTTCTGCTGCAAACGTTGGAGCTGCTGCAGAGAGTCCGAGAGCGATCATCGAGATTGATAGACTTAAAGCGTTCTTCATAAGCGATATCCTAATTGATATAAGTTCTAAAAGACTCCTTGCTCTTGTGTCTTAAATTTGCAAGGGATGTGACCTATTTAACGCTTTTGGTTTTGGGGGGGCAATCGGATAAAGGGAGTAAGGGGCTATACCTCCTGATGGGTAAGTCTGGAGGTATAGTGTTTTAAGATGAACTCGAAGTTTTAGTTTAAGTATTTGAAAATCTAAGAGTTATCTCTTTTTTCTCGATCAAGACATGCAGCGAAATCAATGCCTTTTAGCTGGGGTACAAAGTTGCAAGGGCCTTGACGGCTGTCAATTTGTGAGTCGATTATATTATCCCAGGCAGTGCGGCAGGCATTGGTGCTACCTGGTAGGCAGAATAGTAAGGTCTTGTTTGCCATGCCCGCTAGTGCTCTAGACTGGACGGTTGAGGTGCCAATTTGCTCAAGAGATATTTGTCGGAAAAGCTCGCCGAAACCATCGACGACCTTATCAAGCAAAGGGGTAACGGCTTCAGGGGTGCTATCTCGGCTAGTAAAGCCTGTACCACCGGTAATGATAATAACTTGGGTGTCATCACTCGCAATCCATGTCGAGAGCGCAGCGCGAATTTTATATATGTCGTCAATGACAATCTTTTTGTCTGCGAGCTTGTGCCCAGCCGAGTTTAACTTTTCTACCAGAAGTTGGCCTGATGTGTCATTGTCTTCAGTGCGAGTGTCTGAAACCGTTAATACGGCAATGTTTAAAGGGATGGTTTCTTGGCTGACGTTGTGACCCATAGGGATATCTCTCTTGTATAAGCAATGTAGTAATAAAGTTTAAAGATGATGCTTAATCATCATCTAGGAAGTTATGACTGGTGGCATGTTGCACGCGCTGGTTAAAGCGATCAGTCTTGATAGCAAGGAACATGACAGTCATACAGCAAGCGAGCACACCATATAAAACCATGAAGCATGCGCTATGGATGCCGATCCAGTCAACGGCTAGGCCAAAAGCGATAGGGAGTGTGCAGCCGCCTAAGGCGCCAATTGCAGCCACTAAGCCACCAACAAGCCCCATTTGCTGAGGGTAGTATTCATGAATTGTCTTATACACACTTGCTCGCCCAAAGCCCTGGGCTATACCGATAATAAATATCAATGTACTGAAGAACCAGACGTTAATTTCGATAGCCAGTTCTACATCTTGATGCACGCCATGTATGGTCATCGTGGTCGGCGGATAGCACAAGAAGAACAAGCAAACTAAGCATATCCAGAATACTGCCCAGTTAACGGTGCGACCACCATAGCGGTCTGCAAACCAGCCTCCTAATGCTCGAACCATGCCAGAGGTGGCAACAAAGAAAAGCGTAAAGGCCATCGCTTGGCTATAGCTGAGTTTATAAGCGGAAGCATAATACTGTGGGAGCCAGAGGATTAGCGCTAAAAAGCTACCGAAGACAAAGTAGTAATATAGACCGAAGCGCCAAATCTGGATGGATTTAAGTGCTTGTAGGGTGCTAAGTTCGGCTTGAAGTTTTGTCGGGGTATAGGGGCGGGTAGGTGCTATTAGCCAGAACAGAAAAGCCATAATGAGTAAACCAACCCCATAGATAGGACCAATGCTGTCCCAACCCCAGTTCGCAACAATAATTGGGGCAAGTGCAAGGGTAATGGCTGAGCCGGTGTTACCTGCACCAAATATACCCATGGCAGTGCCTTGTCGGTTACTTTCAAACCAGTCGGTGATATAACGAATGCCGATGGTAAAAGATGTGCCACTAATACCGATCCACAAGCCAAGTAATAGGTAGCCTTCCAGAGTCTCGATGTGAGGCAGGATGAATAGTGGCGGTGTGCTAAGAAGCATTTGTAGGGTGAATAGGCTCTTGGGGTTGTAGCGCTCGCTAAGCCAGCCAGCAGGAATACGCCCTAGTGCACCGGTTAGAACCGGGGCCGAAAAGAATAATCCTAACTGTGTTGCGCTTAGGCTTAAGCTGTTTTGAAGTTCAAGCCCCAAAACGGCATAGAGTGTCCATACCGAAAAATTAGCAGCAAATGCTATGGTGGCAATGGTTAAGGCTCTGGCTGCGCCAGGGATCTCAAAATTCATTATGACGCTCTGATCGAAGGCTGTTTAACTCGGTTTATCCTCAAAGGTATTGTTGGTACAGAGGAGCTCGTTTATCTATTAAAGTGATTGATACCTATTAAATCAAAAAAACCTTGTGCATGTTTGTTCTAACCCTTTTGAGTTAGGGGGTATGAGTCGCCTACCTATAAGTGAGTAGGCTTTGTGATGCCTGCTGGCTTTGTGGCAAGGGAGTAAAAAATAAAGTAGGTATATGCGCTGTGCCGGGGCATTCTCAGGCCCTGCCTTACTTGACTCATATCAAGTAGGAAACCCTACACACGAAGCAGAATAGCGTCATACCCCTTTTTTGTATAGGAGGCTTTATGTCCACTGATCTTAAAATAAACCTGTTCGCTTTTGGCGACCCCAAGATTAAAACACTCCACTTTACGTGGTTTGCTTTTTTCTTAACCTTCATGGTTTGGTTTAACCATGCTCCGCTTTTGGTGTTTATGAAAGAAGCGTTTGATATGTCGAGTCAGCAGGTCAAAGCCCTGATGATTCTGAACGTTGCGCTAACAATTCCAGCACGTATCGTCATCGGTATTTTGGTGGATAAACTAGGGCCCAGAAAGGTTTATAGTACTTTACTTGTACTGGCAGGCGTCGTGTGTATAGCATTCGCACTGGCTCAATCTTATGAGCAGCTCGCAATGATGCGCTTTTTAATGGGCTTTGTTGGTGCCGGGTTTGTAATCGGTATCCGCATGGTTGGCGAATGGTTTCCTCATAAGTCTGTCGGTATCGCAGAAGGTATCTACGGTGGTTGGGGTAACTTTGGCTCAGCTGCATCGGCTATGCTATTGCCTACGCTGGCAATGATGTACGGTGGAGAAGATGGCTGGAGATATGCATTAGGTACAACAGGTATTGTTGCTAGTATCTATGGCCTTATTTACTATCAGGTAGTACGTGATACGCCAAAAGGTTCAACCTACTTTAAGCCTAAGAAAGCAGGTGGTTTGGAAGTAACAAGCTGGGGTGACTTTTACCTATACTTGTTCATGAATATTCCAATGTATGCAGCCTTAGCTGTGTTGGCTTGGAAACTATCTCCAACGGGTGTTGCTCTCTTAAGTCAGACTGCTGTTTACGTTATTTGGGCGGGTTTGGTCGCTCTATATGTTTTCCAAACTTACTCTATCTGGAATGTAAATAAAGAAAATCTGACAAACGGTGTCCAAGAGCTTGATAAGTACCACTTTAAGCAAGTTGCGATTCTAGACTGGTCTTACTTCGTTACCTTCGGTTCAGAACTAGCGGTTGTATCAATGTTGCCTCTATTCTTCTTGGAAACTTTTGAAAGTCTTGATCCTGTCAAAGCGGGCCTATTGGCTTCAGGCTTTGCCTTCATGAACTTGGTTGCACGTCCAACTGGCGGTTGGTTCTCTGATCACATTGGTCGTCGTAAAGCTCTAATGTTCTTGATTGGTGGTTTGGCATGTGGCTACTTTGTATTGAGCCAGGTTGATTCATCTTGGTGGATCCCCGCTGCTGTGATTGCAACCATGTGCTGTTCGTTCTTTGTTCAGGCTGGTGAAGGTGCGGTATTTGCGGTAGTTCCACTGATCAAACGTCGTATGACAGGTCAGATTGCAGGTATGGCCGGAGCGTATGGTAACGTCGGTGCAGTAACTTACCTAACTGTTTTGAGCTTTGTAGATTACAGTACTTTCTTCTTGGTGATCGGTTGTTCTGCACTGATTGTATTCTTCATTGCTGCAATGATGGATGAGCCAAAAGGACAGATCTCTGAAGTACTGCCAGATGGCACAGTTCATATGATTGATGTTGGCTAGTTAGAAACTTGCTAGTCTAGAGTGCCTGCTGGTGGCTTATTTCATCGGCGGGCATTTTTGCGTTAAGGTAACGCTATAGCACTAAACTCAGGATTTCTCGATGGCCCAGATTCTTAAGATTGATGCTGCATTTTCAACAGACGCCGGTATAAAACCGATCAATGAAGACTCGGCTGGCGTCAAGGTTCCAGAAGATAGCTATCTGCTTAACAATAAAGGTTGTGCACTCGTCGTTGCCGACGGTGTTTCATCAGCTGAAGCGGGGCGCGAAGCAAGCCATACGGCTGTTGAACGTTTTATTGAGGAATATTTCCAGACGCCTGACACCTGGTCAGTCAGTAAGTGCGGAGAGCAGATTCTATCAACGATTAACCTCAAGCTTTTTCGTAAGAGTCACGAGTTCTCGTCTGATACTAAAGGTTACTTATCTACATTCAGCTCCATCGTCATCAAAGGTCGTACCGCGCACTTTTTTCATGTTGGCGATAGTCGAATATTTTTGCTGAGAGAAGGCGAATTCGCCCAATGTACTACTGATCATGTCGCTTCTTTAGGCGGCGGTAAAACTTTTCTTACTCGCGCCATCGGTATGGATAATCGCTTGCACCTCGATTATGGGCGAATTCCTCTTGAAGCCGGTGATCGCTTATTGCTGTGTAGTGATGGTGTACATGACTTTATCGAGGAAGCGAGAATAATCGAAACGCTGGCGATGGACCAGCCGGCTGAGTTTATCGCGGACAAATTTCTAGATTTGGCACGAGAAGGCGAAACCGATGACAATATCAGTGCCGTTGTGGGTATTGTTGAACAGCTGCCTTTCGAAAACCTTGATGATTATAGTGCGAAACTGACACGCCTACCTTTCCCGCCAGCTTTAGAAAAGGGTATGAAACTGGATGGTTTTGTCGTCCAAAAAGAGTTATTTGCTTCGAGTCGAAGCCAGTTGTATCTAGTAAAAGATGAAGTGTCAGGCGAGCTGTTGGCGATGAAGACGCCCTCACCAAACTTTGAGGAAGATACCGCTTATATTGACCGGTTTATCCAGGAAGAATGGATAGGTATTCGCATACAGCACCCTAATGTGGTCAAGATTATTCGACAAGACCGCAAGCGCAGTTTTCTATATTACCTCATGGAGTATGTCGAGGGAGAGGGCTTAGATAAATGGCTGAGAAAGAACCAGCCACCGAGTCCAAAGCGTGCTATCAATATCGTTAAACAAGTTGCAGAGGGCTTAAAAGCGTTTCATCAAAACGAGGCGGTACATCAAGACTTGAAGCCCGGAAATATTATGGTGACTGAAGAGGGCAAGGCCTTGGTGTTGGACTTCGGGTCAGTATTTGTTGCCGGTTTGTCTGAGTGCGTGAGCCCTATTATTCCTGATGGCGTTTTGGGTACAGCTGGCTACTCAGACCCGCTTTATCTACGCGGACATAACCCCGGGATCCAGGGGGACGTCTACTCGCTAGCAACCATTACCTATGAAATGTTTACAGGCACCTTGCCTTATGGAGATAAAATAGAGCAGTGCAGAAGTGCCTTTGATTATGATCAGTTACGGTACACTGAAGCCAGTTCAAATAACCCGGTGATACCAGAATGGTTTGACGGTGCTTTGAAGAGAGGGACGTCTTTTGATCTTGAAGAACGGTATAGAACGATCGATGACTTTATGAAGGACCTGCTGCAGCCAAACCCTGAGTTTCTGAAAGCGGACCCAGTGGTGCAGAAGAGTGCCAATACTTTAATGTTCTGGAAGCTTCTGTCAGGTTTCTGGTTTGTTACTTTCTTGCTGCTCATTTACCTGTTTAGCCAGAACAGTTGATGTAAATGCTTTGATTTGAGCTTGGATGAAGGCTTGAGTCGAGCTATATTGTCGCTATTACAATAAAAGAAGTGTTAACGACATGAGTACTACTGCCCGCGCTTTTTGGTATCGCTGCCTCAACGAGCCTTCGGCCGATTTCTTTCCTTCCTTGATAGTGACGGTCTTTCTCTCATTAGTTATTATTCTTAATATTCTTGAAGTCGTACTTGGTTCTCTGCCAGGCTTCAGGGAGCAAATGGGCGACTGGGTACTCATTGCTAATATCTGCTTTGTGGTCGTTTTTGCATTTGAGTATCTGTTGCGTTATTGGGTAGCGGCAGAAACACCTCATGCGACTCATATGACTAGCGGGCGAAAGCGTTGGCTATATATTCGTTCGCCGATGGGCCTAATCGATCTTTTCTCTTTCTTGCCTTTACTCCTCTTACTGCTACTGCCGGGCGATGCTTTTGGTGATCTGCGTATTCTTAAGCTGATATCGATGGTAAGGGTGCTTAAGCTAACCCGCTATTCTGCATCATTATTGATGATTGCTCGTGTCTTTCGTGAGAATAAGAACACCTTACTGGCAGCAGGTTTGGTGATGATGATCTTAATGTTTATCGCCGCGACAGGCATTTATATCTTCGAGAAGGTTGAACAGCCTGAAGCCTTTGGCAGTATCCCTGCTTGTTTATGGTGGGCTGTTGTGACACTGACGACCGTTGGCTATGGAGATGTGACGCCTATTACTGTCGGAGGACAGCTTTTTGGTGCGCTGGTCATGGTTTGTGGTGTCGGGATCGCAGCGATGCCCGCTGGTATTTTCGCATCCTCATTTGTCCAGCTTGTTCGAGAGCAGGAGCATGAGCGACGAAGAAAACTGCGTATTCGTCGCGGCCAATTAGAGGTAGTCGCTGGAAAGAATAAAGAGGAAGAGCCTTCTTTGCATTTGAGTATGAGTCAGTCTGAGCAGCGAGAAGTGGCGTATTTAGTGTCTGAATATGGCTTAACACTCGATCAGGCGACGGGTGTTGTGAGTCACTTTCGGCACTAAATGTCTTTGTAAGAGTCAGTGCCAGTTTAGGAAAGTACTAATTTATCGTCATCCAAGGCGTCATGATTCTTATGGAATTGATCCAGTAAGTCTTGGCTGTTCATACCTTCGCGCTGCTTGCCACTGACATCAAGAACAACCTGGCCCTGATGAAGCATCAAGGTTCTATCGCCAACGCTTAAGGCCTGATTCATGCTGTGTGTAACCATTAAGGCAGTTAGTTTTTCGCTACGAATAATCTCTTCGCTTAAGTTAAGGATAAATTTGGCTGTTTTCGGGTCCAGGGCAGCAGTATGTTCGTCAAGCAGTAGTAATTTTGAAGGTTGAAGCGCTGCCATTAGGAGGCTGACCGCTTGTCGTTGACCGCCTGACAACAGTCCAATTTTATCTTCTAAACGATATTCCAGGCCAAGCTCCAGGCTCTTCAACTTATTAATAAAGCTTTGTTTGAACTCTCTTCGAGCGGCTCGCTGTAACCCCCTTCGTGAGGTGCGTGCCTGCGCTAGTGCAAGGTTTTCCTCAATCGTCAGGTCTTCACAGGTGCCAGTTAAGGGGTCTTGGAAGACTCGCGCTATCCATCGGGCTCTTTTATGTACAGGAAGCTTAGTGATGTCTTGATCATCTAAGTGAATTTGTCCTGTTTGAACAGCGACTTCACCAGACAGGGCGTTCAGTAAGGTTGATTTACCTGCACCGTTGCTGCCAATAACTGTAATGAATTGATGCTTAGGAATAGTCAGGTCGATTCCCTTTAATACATGGTTTTCTAAGGGGCTGCCGAGATTAAAACTAACATCTACCTTGCTCATTGAGATCATTGGCCGAACCTCGTGCGTGCTTTAATGGCGCTTTTGATATTTGGGGCAACAATTGCGAGCGTTACCAAAATAGCCGTGATCAAATTGAGATCTTGAGCTTTAAGGCCTAATAATTCACCGTTAAGTGCCACGGCAATAACCAGGCGATAGAGTAGTGAGCCAATCAGGCAGGCAAGGATCCAGCGAAACAGGTTCTTCGGGCTAATCAAGGCTTCGCCGCCTATCACAGAAGCAAGGCCGATAATAATGATGCCGACCCCCATAGTTACATCAGCGCTACCCTGACTTTGAGCAAATAAAGCGC
>NZ_LWGA01000732.1:0-9530 GCF_001635235.1 Oleiphilus sp. HI0117
TTATAGCTAAAATTCTTATATATTTGATTTACGAATATGTTCGAACTGGAAATTTAAGCGCAACACATAATAATGCAGAAACTAATCACTTAATGACTCGATACCAAACAAATCTAACAACCAATCTGCTTTTTCATTCTTGCCATCTTCAGCTGCTCGTCTAACACTAATCGTAGGATGGTGAATTAGTTTATTCGTTAAGCCCCTAGATAATTGAGTAATTACCTGTTCGGCGTCCGCACCTCCACGCAAGGCATTTAGAGCGCGCTCTAATTCCTTCTGCTGAAGCGTCTCTGCATGTGATCTAAAGCGTTTCAAACTATCACCAACTGAAGAAACACGCTGACGATTAAGAAAATATTCACTTCCCTCAAGAATCATCCGCTCAGCTTCTTGAGCAGCGCCTTCTCGGTTTTTTACATTCTCATCAATAACATCTTTTAAGTCATCAACGGTATAAAGGTAAACATCAGATAACTCTCCTACCTGAGGTTCAATATCTCTTGGTACCGCTATATCCACCATAAAGAAAGGTCGGTGCTTACGATGCTTTAAAGCTCTCTCTACAGCCCCCTTGCCTAATATAGGCAAGGAGCTAGCCGTCGACGCAATCACAATATCGGCATCGATTAATAAATCTGGAATATCACCTAATAAAGCTGCCTCACCTTCAACCAGACTCGACAGATCCTGGGCACGAGCCAGCGTTCGATTTGCAATTATGATCTTTTTAATACCACTTTGTTTCAGGTGCCTAGCCACTAACTCAGTGGTTTTACCCGCCCCGATAAGTAAAGCAGTATTGTCTGAAAAATCTGAGAAGAGCTGGCGAGCCATATTGACGGCAGCAGCGGCGACCGACACTGGGTTTTCACCAATCGCCGTATCAGTGCGTACTTTCTTGGCGACAGAGAAACAATGTTCAAAGAGCCGACCTAGTTTCCCTTGAACAGCCTGATATTCTTGTGCTGAAGCATAGGCTGATTTCAGCTGCCCTAAAATCTGTGGCTCTCCCAGAACAAGAGAGTCCAAGCCAGCAGCAACACGCATTAAATGAACAACCACATCTTTACCATCATAGACAAAGCTACAGTTTTCGAGGTCTTCTGAATTAACACAATGATAGTCAGCCAACCAAGTCTGCAACATCGCAACATCAATTGCATGATTGCCAGCACAGTATATTTCTGTTCGGTTACATGTCGATAAAATAACCGCTTCATTAACATTCGGCAGTTTTTTGATTGACTCCAACGCGATATCGAGACGTTGTAAATCAAACGCAACTTTCTCTCGAACGTCGACAGTTGCAGTCTTATGATTAATTCCAAACGCCAAAAACGACATGTATACCAAGCAATTTGATTTAAAGCGGCTATTCTACAAATAGAATACATAGAAAGCCAATGACACAGAGCAAGTTCTTAGAGCTAGAAGCCACTTATTTTATGATTAAAGCCTCGACAGCACGACAAAAAGTAGTTCAAACAAATGAACCCTAGCACATGGCCAAACTATACGAACGGTAAGTTGACACCTTAAACCCATCTGTCATCATAAAACTCGTCAAGCCTCAATTATTTAAAAGAGATTCAGATTGAAAGCACTACTCAAACTTATATTAATTTCATCACTTTTCTCACTCAGCGCCTGCTCTAGCCTAATGAAAGCAAAGCAATCTGAGACAGATACCACCGCAAGTAGTGAAAAGCTTTCATCTGAGACATCTCCAGAGTATCAAGATTTCGACCTAAATAAAGACACGCTCTACGACCTGCTTGTTGCAGAGGTTGCTGTCCAGCGTCAAGAATTCAATATCACCTTGCTTAACTATATCCAACAAGCGCGCATGACAAGAGATTTAGGTGTTGTTAAGCGTGCTGTAAATGCAGCTCAATACATGAAAGACATGGAGGCCATAAAGGAAATGGCAATCCTTTGGGTTGATATAAAGCCAGACAGCATTCCGGCACATCAACTTCTGACCTATCAGTATTCCCTTTCTCGCGAATACGAACAGGCCATGCAACATATCGAAAAGATTATCGAGCTTGGCGGTGATGCCCGAGTAGACGGCCTTGCAGTCAGCTCAAGCGCCCTCCCTCTTGAAGATAAAGAAGCCATCCTCCTACTTTATCAATCTTTATATGCAAAATACCCTAACAATCATGAGATTGGATATAGCTACGCACTCACTCAACGCAATTTGAAAGAATACGACGCGGCACTTGAAATCATCGAGCCTATACTAAACGCCGCACCAGAATTCGAAGCAGCCTCAGTCCTCAAGGCCAACGTTCTCTATGATAAAGGTCAACTGGAAGAGGCTATTGAATATGCAGGTGACAAGTTTGACGATTTCCCCTCAAATCATAATCTTGGTCGTCTATATGCAACAATGCTAATAGAAAACAAACAACTCGATGACGCCGAGGAGGTATTCTATTCACTACTGACTAAATACCCCCAAGCATCGCGGTTAAAACTATCGCACGCTATTGTCATGCTAGAGAATAAAAAAGTTGAAGAGGCTTCTGCAGCTTTCGAGCAGCTAATCGACTCCAATCAACACGCTAATGAAGCCTACTATTATTTAGCCCGTATTGCTGACAGCCAAGGTAATTTCAATGACGCTATCGATCTCTACCAGAAAGTAAGCGCTGGCGTTCATTATGAAGTATCTCTTGAGCGCTCAAGTTTCCTAATGGTTCACAACGAACAGCAAGACGAGATGCTAAACAGACTCGCTGAATTGAGAAAGAAACCTGGAGCAAGCCCTCTTAAGTTATGGCTACTGGAAGTTAAATTACTATCTAGTGCAGGTGAAACAGACCGCATGAATGCCTCACTCAACGCCGCCATTCAAGCATTCCCCGAAGATGACCAGCTACTCTACGCTCGAGCAATGAATCGAGAAGCAGACGATGATTTGGCAGGAATGGAGCAAGATCTAAGAAAGCTAATAGAACTGAACCCGAACAATGCGATTGCTATCAATGCACTTGGCTACACCTTGGCCGACCGAACCGATCGTACTCAAGAAGCATTTGAACTAATTCAAAAAGCTTTAGCGCTCAAGCCGAATAACCCCGCCATTTTAGATAGCATGGGCTGGGTACTATATCGACTTAAGCAAAATAAAGAAGCATTGGTATTCTTGTTCAAGGCCTTTCAACAATTCCAGGATGGAGAAGTCGCAGCACACTTGGGTGAAGTTCTTTGGTCTCTAAATCAAACAACAGAGGCTCGAGATGTTTGGAGCAATGTTCTTCGGAAGTATCCTGAACACGAAGTACTTCTTGAGACCATCAACAGACTCGACCCTGAATTACTAATTATAATTGAGAATCCGCCCACGGAAGATGAACAAGCTACTAACAAAGAAACCAGCTCAGCTTCAACTCCCGAAACCGAGCAAGTAACACCCGAAGCGCCCAAAGAATAGTTTGTAATGATAGCTCTAGGCATTTCAAGTAAAACGAGCACTCACCTCACCCGGGCGCTGTTCATACTAATGACGCTCGTTTTATCTGCATGCACCAGCCTTCAACAAACCGTACCTCACAAAACATCAAGAGAAACTCCAATTGAATGGCCTCTTACCGCCCAAAAGATTGATAACATCCGAAACTGGAAACTCATTGGCAAGATTGGCATAAGAACACCTGAAGAATCCCTTACTGTAGCAATCAATCAATGGCACCAAGCTGAATCAAGCTTTGTGATCGACCTTTCCTCAACCTTTTTCGGCCTTGGCGCATCCAAGCTACAGGGAAACCCTCATTTATTAACGATTATCGAAGCCGGTGAGCAGCCTGTCAGCTCGTATGAACCAGATCTCTTGATCTATCAGGCTTTAGGGTTTCCTCTTCCGATTTCATTACTGCCCTGGTGGGTTAAAGGAATTCCTGTTGCCGACAGCCAACACGAGTTAGAATTTGACGCTCAGGGCTACCCTGCCAGCCTAATACAAAATGGTTGGCACTTAACTTTCAGCAAACACACCCTCATCGACGGCCTTCCACTGCCCGGAAAGATTAAGCTCGAACGAGATAAGGTGCGAATTATTCTAGCGATTAAACAATGGACCCGACTTTAAGCCTGACATCTCCAGCCAAGCTAAACCTGTTCTTGCACATCAATGGCAGACGAGGGCCTGAGCAATCGCACCCAGGCTATCATGAGCTACAAACTGTTTTTCAGTTATTAGACCGCGGTGACATGCTTCATTTTTCTGCCAATCAAAGTGGAAAAATAGAAATCACCCCGGAAATTGCCGACATTCCTCCTGAAGAAAACCTGATTTTTATCGCCGCACAAAGACTCAAAGAAGCAGGCATTCTACTCGATAAAGGTAGCCACTTATTAGGCGCCAAGATTCATCTAGAAAAAAGTCTACCAATGGGCGGCGGGCTCGGTGGTGGAAGTTCCAACGCGGCAACAACACTTATCGCGCTCAATCATCTATGGGGACTTGAACTCGAAGAATGTCAATTAGCCAAAATAGCGGCAAAGATAGGTGCCGATGTGCCCGTTTTTGTTGAAGGCCGCAGCGCCTGGGCTGAAGGAATAGGAGATGAACTCTGCCCAATTCCAATGAGCGAAGAATGGTTCGTTGTATTGACCCCCGATTGCCACGTCAACACGGCTAAAATTTTTTCGCATGAAAGGTTGACAAGAGACACGCCAAAGAAGAGAATAGCGCCCGCTCTTGAGGGACATGGTTTAGATACCAGTTCAGAGAAATTTCTTAGCGATGAGTATCGCAACGATTTCGAAGCACTGATCTCAGAACTATACCCACAAATCAAGGAGGCAATACAGTGGCTAAGCCAGTTTGGTATTGCTAGACTTACAGGAACGGGAGCGTGCTGTTTCTGCATCGTCAAAGACGAGGCAACAGCAAAACAGGTTTTGAATGAAGCTAAGTCTAAATTCAAAGGCTTTATAGCCAAGGGAGTCAATCTCTCTCCTGCAATTCAAAGGCTAGATGAAGCTAAAAGGTTCGCAAGGGACCATTCGTAAGATAGCGCTTCGTTAATAGCAACACGATTATTGGGGTATCGCCAAGCGGTAAGGCAACGGGTTTTGATCCCGTCATGCGCAGGTTCGAATCCTGCTACCCCAGCCATATTTTCCCAGCTCAGAAAACAATCAAGCAAACAGCTAGAAACCTTCCGGATGAGGTCTAAACTACTGTATTAGTATTTTTACTATTCAGCCCGGGAAACTGCTTGAAAGAGCTGAAAGCCGAAACACTCAAGAGGTCTTGAACTCGCATGCCAAGAATGATGGTATTTACCGGTAATGCCAACCGCGAACTGGCTCAACAAGTTGTCGATGCACTACGTCTACCACTGGGCAATGCTAAGGTCGGTAAATTTAGCGACGGCGAAGTCACGGTTGAAATCAACGAAAATGTACGTGGTAAAGATGTATTCATCATTCAGCCTACCTGCGCACCAACCAACGATAACCTAATGGAGCTTATCGTAATGACTGATGCACTACGTAGAGCTTCTGCCTCACGTATTACTGCAGTTGTTCCTTATTTTGGTTACGCTCGCCAAGATCGACGCGTTCGCTCAACACGTGTTGCGATTACCGCAAAAGTGGTAGCAGACATGATCACAGGCGCTGGCGTTGACCGAGTATTAACGGTTGACTTGCACGCAGACCAGATTCAGGGCTTCTTTGATATTCCGGTAGATAACATTTACGGCACCCCCGTTCTTGTTGATGACATTCAACGCCGCATTCAAGACGACTTTATGGTTGTTAGCCCAGACGTTGGCGGTGTTGTTCGTGCACGCGCGATGGCAAAACGTCTTGGTGATGTTGACCTGGCAATTATCGACAAACGACGCCCTCAAGCTAACGTTTCTCAAGTAATGCACATTATCGGTGACGTTGAAGACAAAACCTGTCTACTGATCGATGACATGGTCGATACCGCTGGCACCCTATGTAAAGCTGCTGACGCCCTAAAGGAACACGGCGCCAAGAAAGTTTACGCTTACATTACGCATCCCGTGCTATCTGGCCCAGCTATCGAGAACATTGCTAAGTCATCACTAGATGAGTTGATCGTCACAGATACAATTCCTCTTAGTGACAAAGCCATGAATTGTGATAGAATCCGCCAGCTTACAATTTCAGACCTATTGGCAGAGTCAATTCGTCGTATTAGTAATGAAGAATCTATCAGTGCCTTGTTTGATTAAGACATTAATTAAAACAATCGCTTAAGACCTGATTCAATCAGGTATAGATGTACAGGAAAAAGCACCTCGGTGCTTTTTCTATTTTAACCTTCACGGTATTTAGTCTGGTCGCGGGCGAATATTAGTGAACTTTGAGGAAAGAAAAATGAGTGAAGCATCATTCGTAGTAAACGCAACAGCTCGAGCAGATCAGGGGAAAGGTGCGAGCCGCCGCCTGCGTCGTCTTGAGAACCTAGTACCAGCTATCCTTTACGGCGCTGGTAAAGACCCTATCGCACTTAGCCTGAAAGAAAACGAGATCAAGAAATCGCTTGAAAACGAAGCGTTCTACTCTCACGTTCTAACAATCAGTGTAGACGGCAACGAAGAGCCAGCAATCCTGAAAGATCTTCAGCGTCACCCATCACGTGGTGATGTTATGCACGCTGACTTCCTGCGTGTTGATATGGACAAAGCTATCCATGTGCACGTTCCACTTCACTTCACAAACGAAGACGCTTGTGTTGGTGTTAAGTTGGGCGGTGGTAAGATCTCTCACCAGCAGGTTGAAGCTGAAGTAATTTGCCTACCTGGTAACTTGCCTGAGTTCATCGAAGTTGATATGACTGAAGTTGAAGCAGAAACTATCCTTCACCTTTCAGACCTTAAACTTCCTGAAGGCGTTACACTTGCTGCACTACAGCAAGGTGCTGACCACGATCTTCCAATTTGTTCAGTACATACTCCAAAGGGTAAAGCTGAAGACGAAGCTGGTGAAGCAGCTGCAGAAGGTGATGCAGAGTAATTCTCTGTATCCGGCATGAATTGATAGCGTCAGAGAAGCTCCGATGAGTCAAATCAAGCTGATTGTGGGGCTGGGTAATCCCGGCCCCGAATACGAAAACACCCGCCATAATGCTGGCGCCATCTTTCTGGCCCAGATCGCTGAAGCACATCAGCAAAACCTTAAGCCAGAAAAGAAGTTCCACGGACTTCATGCCAAAGTTAATATTCAAGGCCAGGATCTACACCTCTTGTTCCCGACGACCTTCATGAATCGTAGTGGACAATCTGTCCAGGCAATCTGCCAGTTTTTTAAGATTTCCCCTGAAGAAGTACTCGTCGCCCATGACGAACTCGATATCCCGTGCGGCACCATGAAGCTAAAACAAGGCGGCGGTCATGGAGGCAACAACGGCCTACGAGACATTATCGAGAAGTTTGGCGGCAACAAAAACTTTAAGCGCTTGCGTCTAGGTATTGGTCACCCCGGCCATGCAAGCAAAGTAACCGGACATGTTCTTGGCAAACCAACAGCCAAAGAAGCCGAGCAACTCTCTGCGTGTATCGACGAAGCAGATAGGCACCTGAAAGAAGTCATTGGTGGCGATTGGCAAAAGGCCATGCAAAAACTCCATAGCTTTAAAGCAGAATAAGCCCATTACTCGCATTCCTTAGCAGCATTACAAAAAATAGCACTAAGCGCTCATCTTTTATACTTAACTGTCCCGCTACCCTACTGTATACTTGCGCCCAATTTTTCTAATTATACTTTACAGCCTGGGATTCAGATTATGGGTTTTAACTGCGGCATCGTCGGCCTTCCTAACGTCGGCAAATCAACCTTATTCAACGCACTTACCAAAGCAGGTATCGGCGCAGAAAACTTTCCTTTCTGTACTATCGAACCTAACGCTGGTGTTGTTGGCATGCCAGACCCTCGCCTAGACAAGCTTGCAGCCATTGTCAGCCCAGCGAAGGTTATCCAAACTACAATGGAGTTTGTTGATATTGCCGGTCTAGTAGAAGGCGCATCTAAAGGCGAAGGCCTCGGTAACCAGTTCCTGGCTAATATTAGAGAAACAGACGCTATCGCTCACGTTGTACGCTGCTTCGAAGATGAAAACGTTGTTCACGTTTCTGCCAAGGTGAACCCTCAAGCCGACGTTGATGTAATTAATACCGAGCTTGCTTTATCTGACCTTGATACCGTAGAAAAGGCTATCAAGCGTTTCACCAGAACAGCCAAGAGCGGTGATAAAGATGCGAAGAATGCTCTGAGCCTACTTGAGGATAAACTACTCCCTCACTTGAACGAAGCAAAAGCGGTTCGCGGCCTTGGTTTGAATGATGATGAACTAGCAATTATCAAAGAGCTTTGCCTGCTTACAATCAAGCCTACAATGTATATTGCCAACGTTGATGAAGACGGTTTTGAAGACAACCCTCACCTAGATAAAGTTCGTGAAATCGCAGCAGAAGAAAACGCTGTAGTCGTCGTGATCTGTAATAAGCTAGAAGCAGAAATTGCTGAGCTGGATGACGAAGAACGCGATGAATTTTTAGCAGACCTTGGCATGGAAGAGCCAGGCCTTGATCGTGTCATTAGAGCTGGCTACGAGCTACTTGGTCTACAAACCTACTTCACTGCAGGTGTAAAAGAAGTTCGCGCCTGGACAATGAAGCAAGGCGACCCTGCCCCTAAAGCCGCTGCAGTGATTCACACAGACTTCGAAAAAGGCTTCATTCGGGCCGAAGTAATTGCCTATGATGACTTTATCGACAATAACGGTGAAGCCGGCGCCAAAGACGCAGGTAAATGGCGTCTGGAAGGCAAAGAATACATCGTACAAGATGGCGATGTAATCCATTTCCGCTTCAACGTTTAAGCAATAGCATATAAGCGTATTTTTTATAAATTTTTGGCTTGACAAGTTCCAGTAAAAACAAGAGAATACGCGCCTCTTTTGGCTACATAGCTCAGTTGGTTAGAGCACATCACTCATAATGATGGGGTCCCAGGTTCGAATCCCGGTGTAGCCACCAATTATTCTAATAAATACAGTCAGTTAGACTTCGCGTCAGCTGGCTGTTTTTATTTGTGCTTCTACTTAACGACTTAACCCCCTATTACTCCCTACAGTTTAGAGCGCTCTCCTCGTCAAATTAACGACCATACATTCCGTCCAAGCCTAAAAGATTAGTGGATTTTATTCACAAACTATATTCGAGTTATTCGTTTATATCATGAATAGATAGTCGACATAATTCACATACTCTCAGTTCCAACGAAACAAGAACAGCCTTTCGACTAACCTGATTTTCATTAGAAAAAGCAATCCAGAGCTTATTACCACTTTATATTCAAAACATATTACCTTGCTCAAAACACGTAGCAGCCTTATCACACAAACTAAGGCTAACCAATGTAGGTCATCGAGCCAGTTTTTCCGGAAGCGGCCTATACGTCACTCCTGGTTCTAGCACCTAGCCACAACAGCCAAATACAGCAGTTTGCATTGCGAACTATACCACGAGACAGTTTTA
>NZ_LWGA01000733.1:0-11514 GCF_001635235.1 Oleiphilus sp. HI0117
TAATCTTGGAGACACGATAGGATACAACCATTGGACGATTTACCAGCATCGCTTCGAGCGTTGCAGTGCCCGACGCCAATACAATCACATCACTTGCAGCCATCACCTCACGCGAGCGACCTGAAATCAAGGTTAGCGGCAGGTTTACCTCGCAATCGTCTAACAAGGATAAAATTTGCTCTTTGCGCGCCTCATTAACATAAGGTAAAACAAATTTGATATTGGGGTCGCGCTCATACAACCAACACGCAGTATCAAGAAAGCTCTTACCTATATAAGAAATCTCACCTGCTCGACTTCCGGGAAGCAGTGCTACCAGTTTCGCATTTTGATCCAAGCCCAAAGCCTCACGAGCCGAGCTTTTATCTGAATGTTCTGGAATGCTGTCAGCCAGAGGGTGACCAACAAATCGTACTGCAACGTCATGCGCTTTATAAAATTTTGCCTCAAACGGAAAGAGAGTCAACATCAGATCGACTGCACGCGCTATTTTAAAAATACGCTTCTGACGCCATGCCCAAACAGAGGGGCTAACATAATGACCGGTTTTCAAGCCCTTTTTGCGCAAGGCCAATTCCAAGCCTATATTGAAGTCAGGGGCATCAATGCCAATAAAAGCATCCGGGCGTGATTTTAGAAAATGTTGTTTTAGGCGACGCCGAATACCAATCAGCTCAAAAATACGCCCAAGCACCTCAACAAGCCCCATAACAGAAAGCCGTTCCATTGGTACATGAGAGTTAAAACCCTCAGCTAGCATTAAAGGGCCACCAATACCTTCGAACCGAGCATTGGGATAACGCTTAAGCAGGGACTTGATCAAACCCGCACCTAAAATATCTCCGGAGGCTTCACCGGCTACCATTGCGATAGTCACTGGACGTTCAGATACAACGTTATCTGAAAGTTGTTCTTGAACCGATTGGTGTTCTTCAGCGCTACCCTTCATATCAGCCTAACGAATAATGCCCCGAGATGAGTTCTTGATACTTTCAACGAAGTGAGCAACATGTGCAGACGAAGCCGCTGCCTCTTCTAGCTCAATAAGCGCATCCTTCAAGTTCAAGCCTTGACGATAGATAACTTTATAGGCACGCTTTAGCTCCCGAATATCATCAGCGGTAAACCCTCTTCGCTTCAAACCTTCGGTATTCAGACCATGAGCCGAGGCAGATTGACCACTAGCCATGACAAAAGCAGGAATATCACGTAGAACAATACTCCCGCCAGCACTCATACTATGCGCCCCGATCTTACAGAACTGATGAACCATCGTTCCGCCACCCAAAATCACATTGCTTGCAACATGAACATGGCCCGCCAGGGTTGTGCTATTAGCAAAAATACAGTTATCACCGATAACACAGTCATGCGCTACATGTACATAAGCCATGAAGAGGTTATCACTACCAATGATCGTTTCCGACTGGTCCTGAGTAGTACCGCGATGAATAGTACAGTTTTCACGAATAATATTATTATCGCCAATAATTAATCGGGTAGGCTCTCCAGCATATTTTTTATCCTGGCACTCTTCTCCAACACTGGCGAACTGAAAGATCTTGTTATTCCGACCAATCGTTGTCGGCCCTTTAACAACCACATGAGAAAGTATCTGTGAACCTTCCCCTATCTCGACACCTTCACCAATATACGACCAAGGACCAACTTCCACACCAGCACCAATTATTGCCCCCTTTTCTACTATTGCTTGAGGGTGAACTTTAGTGTCTGAATGGATTTTGGCATCAGGGTGGATTGTCATTAACGTTCTCGCTCCGCTGTCATAATTTCTGCAATACAAGCAACCTCACCATCTACATATGCAGTACAGTCAAACTTCCAGATGTTATGCTTTGCTGCAATCAAATGAGATTCTAGTACCAGTTGATCGCCCGGAACAATTGGCCTTTTAAAGCGCGCTTTATTTGTTCCGGCAAAATAGTGTATTAAGTTTTCACTTGGCTTTTTGTTAGTCGTAATAAAGCCGAGTATGCCTGAAACCTGCGCTAGTGCCTCCAGCACAAGCACACCAGGCATGATTGGTTGATCAGGGAAATGTCCTTGAAAGTAGTTTTCGTTTACCGTCACATTTTTAAAGCCCTTGATCCACTCTCCAGCTTTAACCTCTGTAACTCGATCCACTAATAAAAAAGGGTAGCGGTGAGGAAGATATTCTTTAACGTCATTGATATCCATAATCATGAGATTCGACTCTTTTAAAGCAAGTTCAGGCAGTATCGCCAGCAGATCAAAACTATTTACTTGTCGGCAACAATCTTCTCTAATGCTTTTAAACGACCAGCCATTTTATCGAGCTGCCGAAGTCTTGCAATACTTTTCCGCCATTGAGCATTAGGCTGAACGCCCGTTCCAGACGAATACACGCCAGGCTCACTCAAGCTTTTTATCACCATCGTCATTGCAGTGATATGCACATCGTCAGTTATCGTTAAATGACCCGCTATACCACTTGCGCCGCCGATAACACAGTTCTTTCCGATCGTCGTACTCCCCGCAACAGCACAACATGCTGCCATGGCAGTATTTTCGCCAACACGGACATTGTGAGCAATTTGAATCTGATTATCGAGCTTAACGCCCTTCTCGATTACTGTATTGTCCAAAGCTCCACGATCAATGGCCGAATTAGCCCCGATTTCGACATCGTCCTCAATTACAACACCACCTAGCTGAACTATTTTTTCCCAGCCTCCCTTATTAGGAGCAAAGCCGAATCCATCTGAGCCTATCACGACACCACTATGAATAATGCAGCGCGCACCAATCGTCACGCCGTGATAGATATTGACGCCTGGATAAAGTCGAGTGCATTCACCTATCCGCGAGTCATCAGAAACTGTCGTATTTTCACCAATTACACAACCAGCCCCTAAGAAAACACCTTTACCAATTACTGCGCCAGCTCCCACAAAAACGCCTTCAGCGACCTCAGCAGTGTCATGCACAACAGCCGAAGGGTGGATATCTGAACCCGCACTAAGGTCAAGCTGGGTACTGTCCCACAAGTGAGTTAAACGCGCATACGCCAGGTAAGGGTTATCATGAATAATCAAATCTGCATCGTATGCTTCGGCTACCTGAGGGGTAACAATCACGGCACCGGCCTGGCTATCCGCTAAATATTTCTCATAGGCAGGATTCGCTAAAAAGCTTAAATCACCTGACTTAGCCGACTGCAGAGTCGAAAGGCCCGAGATGCTTATCGACGCATCACCTCGAACCTCTCCTTCCACATAGTCCGCCAAATATTTTAAGGTAAAGGCATTTTGCTTCATCTGATTAAACTCACGAAATATAGAAAGATCAGTTTAGCTTGTTAAGCTTCTCGATAATTTTATTTGTATAATCCATTTCTTGATTGGCATATAAAGCCGCTTCACGAGGAATCAACAAATCCAGTTTTTCTTCTTTTACTAGCTCGTTGATCGCTTGATCGATTTTGGGCTTTGAATCACTCAAAAACTCATTCCGTCTTTCTGCCAAAGCCTTATCAAGCTTACCTTTGCGGTACTTATATTCCTGAATCGCTTCTTCAAGATCAGATGCCATTTTCGCTCTTTCATTATCACTCATAATTGCAGCGTCATTTTTTAAGCGCATTTCCAAGCGCTGACCTTCTTCTCCGATAGCACGAACTTCAAGGTCCTGTTTTTTATATTTGGTCACCATTGACTCAGTGAACTCTTTTGCTGCATCTGAAGAAAATAAGGCAGCTCTCATATCAACCAGACCAATCTTCATTTCAGCAAGTGCCGACATAGAGAAGAAAGCAATACTTCCCATCAAAATAATTTGCTTAAATAATTTCATTAAAGACCTCCAACGATCTATTTTATGTTTACTTAGTAACTAGAAAGGCTGCCCTAGGGAGAACTGGAAGAACCGCGTATCGTCCCCGGGAATGTCATTAATCGTCTTACCAAAACTGAAGCCCAAGGGCCCGATAAAGGTTATCCATTGTAAGCTCAAGCCAGTCGACCAACGAATCTCATTCCCATCAAAATCATATCCCCTTGCTGTATCAAAAACATTACCACTATCAACAAAGTACGATAGGCGTAGCGATCGCTGGTCTTTCACAAACGGTACAGGGAAGATCAACTCAGCACTATTTTCAATTAGGAGATTTCCGCCAAAGGGGTCTGTAGACCCACCAGCCTGACTAGGAACCGACTGACGACCAAGCGAATTTCTTTGATAACCTCGCACCGAAGTAATACCACCGGTGAAATAGTTTTCGTAAAATGGAAGTATGCTGGTATCACCATACCCATCAGCCCACGCCAATTTATTGCGAATCCTGAATACAAAGTCATGATCTTTATCGATTGGGAAGTAGGTATTTGAGCGGTAGTTAAGTTTATAAAATGATAGATCACTGAAAGGTACCGACACTTCAAGCGTTAGGCCCTGTCCCCACCCGCGCGTTGGAAACTGCCCGCGATTCAATGTGCTTCTGGTCCATGACCCGGTAAAGCTGTAAGTATTAAAACTCGTACCATATTCAGAAACAAAAGTATTGATTCCGAGCGGCACATCCTCACCTGCAGATAGCTGAGTATTGGTATAACCAAAAGTGAACTTCAAGCGAGAAATACTGTTGATAGGATAACCAAAGGTTACCGATGCTCCCGTTTCATCGATAACAAAATCTGAACGGTCATCTTCGTCAAAATCAGTTTTTCTAGCAAAAAAGCTAAACCCTCGACTCACACCATCGACAGTGAAGTAAGG
Source organism: Oleiphilus sp. HI0117 (assembly GCF_001635235.1). Classification (NCBI taxonomy): domain Bacteria; kingdom Pseudomonadati; phylum Pseudomonadota; class Gammaproteobacteria; order Oceanospirillales; family Oleiphilaceae; genus Oleiphilus; species Oleiphilus sp. HI0117. The sequence continues at coordinate 4,759 of NZ_LWGA01000733.1, forward strand.
ATCGAGATAGGAAAAGTTAGCAGACTTAACGGACTCAGTGGTATTCACGCCAAAAGAGACCTTCTTACCGGAGCCAAAAAAGTTACTTTCAGAAACACTCAAACCAAGTGAAAAACCGGAACCCTGAGAAAAACCCAAGCTTGCAGAAAGGTTACCGGATGAAGTTTCTTCAACCGAGTAATTCACATCAATTTGATCTGACGTGCCCGGTACTGAGGGCGTATCAATATTAACAGTACTAAAGAAGCCCAAACGCTCAAGCTTAGCTTTAGAACCTTCGATCAAGTCCGTTGATGCAGACCCACCTTCCATTTGAATCATCTCCTGCCGTAAGACTTCATCACGTGTTGAAGTGTTACCACGGAAATTGATTCTTCTTACATAATTCCGTTTACCAGGATCAACAAAGAAAGTAACCGAAGCGCTATAGTCATCATGCGCCTCAGGGATAGCGTTAACATTTGCATAAGTATAACCTTCTGCACCTAAAGCACGAGAGATAAGGTCAGATGTAAGTGTCAGTTTCTGACGTGAAAATACGTCACCCGGTTTTAACATAACAAGCTTTTCTAACACTTCCTTCTCTAGAACAAGGTCTCCCTTCAAGTCGAAGTCCTTTAACGTATATAACGGGCCTTCTGAAATATTAACCGTAACGAAAACATCTTCTTTATGTGGTGAAATCGAAACTTGAGTCGACTCGATGGCAAACTTGATATAACCATTATCCAGATAGAAAGAACGTATACGCTCTAAATCGCCACTCAGCTTTTCTTTTGAGTATTTATCATCACTGGTAAATACTGACCAAAAACTTGGCATCTTGAGCTCCATCAGCTCAATTAGTTCTTCATCAGAAAATGCTTGGTTACCAACGATATTGATATGAAGAATTGAGGCAACTTCTCCTTCGTTGATATTCAACTTGATTGCCACACGGTTGCGAGGTAATTCTTTAACTTCGGCCTCTACAGAAGCAGAGTATCTACCTTGTGTAACATAAGAGCGAAGGATTTCGAGCTCCAGACGCTCAAGCGTTACCCGCTTGAATACTTTTCCTTCTGCCATCCCGGCAGCTTTGAGCCCTTCCAGCAAATCTTCTTCAGAGATATCCTTATTTCCTTCAATTTCGATTTTCGAGATTGAGGGGCGCTCTTGAACAATAATGACCAAATCTCTATCTTCACGGGCGATTTCGATATCTGTAAACAAGCCGGTTTTAAATAGCGCCTTACTTGCTTCAACTATCTTTTCTTCACTAGCAGTCTCACCAACACTTAGGATAAACGCAGAAAATACCGAACCGGCTGATACCCGCTTAAGACCATCAACACGAATATCATTGATAATAAAAGCTTCTGCTTTAGCAGCTAAGGGGGCGATAGCTAGAATCAATAAGCTCAGAGCAAGCCAACTACGAATTATTTTTTTTACGCCAAACACAGACAATCCTATTAATGAATAACCACTACAAACGCATAATATCGTTATATAAAGCTAGAGACATAAGTATCAATATAAATGACACCCCTACTTTTAAACCCAACACCTGCCATTTCTCAGATAGTGGTTCGCCTTTTACAGCTTCGATCAAATAGTAAAAAATATGCCCTCCATCCAAGACAGGAATGGGCAGTAAATTTAAGATTCCTAAGCTTACGCTTAATAAAGCTAGAAAACGCAAAAACTCTTCAGAACCTGACTCGATAGACTCACTTGCTACTTGAGCGATGGTTATCGGGCCACTCAGGTTATCAAGAGAAATTAAGCCCATAATCATCTTCTTGATCGCGTTAAGTGTCATAACACAATCAGCCCAAACTTGTTCACTCGCCTGCATCAGGGATTCAAGAGGACCGTAGCTTATCGTTCTTATCATCTCTTTCGGGTAAGTAAAGGGCTGAACACTGACTCCTAAACGACCAACCGAGGCACCGTCTTCACGTATAAATACTTCTGGTCTAAGTGACAGAGTCTCGACAATAAGCCCATTGTTTTCTCCACTCCTCTCAACCTTAACGACAACATCTTTTTCAGCAGAGACTTTGATTACATCGACAAAAGCAAACCAGTCTTCAATAACTTTACCGCCGGCCTCAATTACTTTATCGCCCGCTTTTAAGCCACCCTGTTCAGCCGGACTATCGGCTAAGACACTCCCCATTACTGCGGGAACAGGCGGCTTTAATGGGTGGACACCTAAGTCCTTAAGCAGTCCATGTGGCTCACGGTCCAACATCCAGTTTTCAACACTTAATGTATAACCATCAGCAGTGTCACTAGCACCAGCCTTAGCGAATAATTCAATATCACCGCTGTCGCCGATACGGTTCACTAAAGCCATACTGACAGAGCGCCAACTCAGAGTATCTCGCCCATCCACCTGAGTTATTTCAAGACCAGGATACAAACCAGCCCTTGCTGCAACGGACTCCTGATCAATTTCACCTATTGTTGGAGTCAAGGCACTGAAGCCAATAATGAACATCAGCCAGTAAGCTGCAATAGCAAATAGAAAGTTCGCGATAGGGCCTGCTGACACTATCGCAATACGCTGCGAGACAGGCTTGCGATTAAAAGCATAAGGAAGCAAAGCGGTTTCTACAGGGGCTTCGCGTTCGTCAAGCATCTTGACGAAGCCACCTAAAGGAATACTAGCAATGGCAAACTCGGTTCCATCCTTGTTTTTCCACATAAAAATCGGGCGCCCAAAGCCTACTGAAAATCGTAGGACCTTGACACCACAACGCTTGGCAACCCAGTAATGTCCATATTCATGGATCGTAACTAGAATACCAAGCGTAATAATTAGCGAGAGTATGGTCTGAATCAGTGTCATTAAATATACTGGCTCATCTTCATTAAGGCCGTTTCTTCTTCATTATTTGCTGTTGAGCTATAACTCTAGCCTCTTCATCAACAGACAATATCTGATTAACTGATGTTATTGGAGCGATTGAGGCATCTTCTAATGTTGACGCAATAATATCAGGGATAGCAGTAAAGGAGACATTACCTTTTAGAAAGGACGCGACAGCAACTTCATTCGCAGCATTTAAGACCGTACACGCAGTACCACCAACATCAAAAGCCTCTTGAGCCAACTTAAGGCAGGGAAAGTTTTCAAGATCAGGCTTTTCAAAGTTTAGTTGAGCAACTTCAAATAAGTCTAATGAAATGGCACCTGAGGCAATTCTTTCGGGCCACGCCAAGCCATAGGCAATTGGTGTACGCATATCGGGGCTTCCCATTTGCGCTATGACCGAGCCATCCAAGTATTCAACCATGGAATGAACAATACTCTCAGGATGAACATGAACCTCGATATCTTTCGGACTGATATCGAACAACCAACACGCTTCGATTAGCTCCAAACCCTTATTCATAAGCGTGGCAGAATCTACTGAGATTTTACTTCCCATCTGCCAGTTTGGGTGTGCGCAGGCCTGTTCTGGCGTCACCGTACTAAGGCGATCACGAGACCACCCCCTGAAAGGCCCACCTGAGGCAGTGAGCAATACACGCTGCACTTCTCGTTCTAAAGACTGGCCACACTGATAGGAACCAGGAAGACATTGAAATATCGCGTTGTGCTCGCTATCGATAGGCAATAGCGTTGCACCTGAACGACTCACCTCTTCCGTAAAGAGCTGGCCAGACATAACTAAGGACTCTTTATTCGCTAGTAAAACTTTCTTACCTTTTCTAGCAGCAGCAAGGTTCGCCTCTAGCCCGGCTGCACCAACGATTGCAGCCATGACGACATCAACATCATCATGTGCGGACACACATTCCAGAGACTCCGCACCTGCCAAAACTTTGATATCAGAAGCATGTTTTAGCAACTCACCCTGCAAGCATTGCGCAGCATCTTCATCCACCATAACCGCAATACTTGGGGAGTGCTTCAAACACAGAGCTAGCATTTGCTCGACACTGCGATGCGCCGTCAGAGCAAATACCCGATACCTGTCTGGGTGCCGACTAATCACGTCGAGCGTGTTTAGACCAATAGAGCCGGTCGCCCCCAAGACACATACACTTTGAATAGTCGACACTTAATAACCTGAATTACTGAGAGTTTGCGAAAAGTAGAATAACACTAGGCGACCCAAGAGAGATTGTATAAAGCAAAGACAAACACTGGAATCGCGGCAACCAAGCTATCAATACGATCAAGCACACCGCCATGACCAGGAAGCAGATTACTACTATCTTTAATACCGCGTTGTCGCTTAAACATACTCTCTGTTAAGTCACCAATTATTGAGATTGAACCAGTAATAGTTGAAATGACTGCAAACTGTATAGTCATTGCGAAATTATGTTCTAGCAAATTACTAGCAATCAGAGATAACAATAGACAAGCAGCCAGACCGCCCCAGGCTCCAGCCCACGATTTTCCAGGGGAAACTTTTGGTGCTAATTTCTTCTTACCAAAAGCTCGGCCAGCGAAATAAGCCCCCGTATCCGCGGCCCACACTAACATCAAGATATAAAAAATAAGCCAAAGAACATTTAAGTCAGCTAAGGGCGCATATTCACTTGAGCGTAGAAAAACTAAAGCCTTCCACAAAGGAGCAAGCACAACAAAACCAAGCAGTAACTGAACTATTTTCCCCTTCCACAGGGAAGATGATTCTGGAAAAGTCATGACCAGAACACATGCCAAGGCCCACCATGCAACAGAAAGTGTTAATACCCAGGGAAGAGACATACTGCCGACAAGCAAAAATAGGAAAACCGCCATCACGAGAGCATAAACCACTCGCGCTGCAGAAGCGCTCACGCCTGAAAGGTTAGCCCATTCCCAGGCACCTAAAATAACAATAGCTGCGACAAACCAAGAAAAATACTCTGGAGGCAGTAAAAAAACACCCCCCAAAACAAGTGGAGCAAGAATTAAAGCTGTAATTATTCGTTGTTTTAACACAAAAAGAGTCCCGTGATTATTTACTCGGCCTGATCCAACTGATCATCAGTTTGCCCAAAGCGCCGCTTTCGTCCAGCATAGGCTTTTAAGGCTTCCAGCATCTGTTCCTTCTTGAAATCGGGCCAGTACAAATCGGAAAAATAGAATTCTGCGTAGGCCAATTGCCATAACATAAAATTGCTGATGCGCTGCTCACCCGCAGTGCGAATCATTAAATCAGGTAAAGGCAAGTCACCCAAAGAGATATGTGATTGAATTAAGTCTTCGCTCACATCTTCAGCCGCAATCTCGCCGGAAGCAACTTTATGGGCAATTTTCCGCGTCGCTTGCGCGACATCCCAGTGCCCACCGTAGTTAGCGGCAACGACCAGAGTCATACCATCATTATTTTCTGTTAGTTCTTCCGCTTTCGCCATATGCTCCTGAAGCACATCACTAAACGGCTCTCGATCACCAATAATTCGCAAGCGGATATTATTTGAGTGCAGTTTCTTAACTTCTCGCTGCAAGGCAAAAAGGAAAAGCTTCATTAACGCACCAACCTCTTCGGCGGGCCTCCTCCAGTTTTCACTACTAAAGGCAAATAGAGTCAGCACCTCTATATCTTCCTCAACACAAGCTTTAACGACATCTCTAACCGCATCTACGCCTGCCTTGTGCCCAGAAATCCCTATCTTTTTGCGCTGCTTAGCCCACCTATTATTACCATCCATAATGATAGCAACGTGTCTAGGTTTACTCCCTGAGCTTAGAGGAATGTGCTCACTCAATTTATCTATCCAACCCAATACTTAATAACACGAAATTTAACGAGCGAAAGCATTGGACACACTTTCGCCCGAAACAGGCAGTTTTTATACTTCCATCAAGTCTGATTCTTTTTCCTGCAATAAAGCATCAACTTTAGCAACATAAGTGTCAGTTAGTTTTTGGATACCATCTGCTGCTCTTTTTTCTTCATCTTCTGAAATCTCTTTCTCTTTCAAAAGTTCTTTAATATCGGAGTTAGCATCTCTGCGAATATTTCTAACAGATACTCTTGCACTCTCGGCATCTGCTTTTGCTAGCTTAACCATATCCCTACGAGTTTCCTCTGTTAGAGCTGGCATTGGCACACGTATTAAGTCACCAGAAGTTGACGGGTTTAAGCCGAGGTTAGCTGCTATAATCGCTTTTTCGACCACTGGCACCATTGGTTTTTCCCAAACAGAGATTGCCAAAGTTCTGCCATCTTCAACACTAATATTAGCCGCCTGCTTTAGCGGTGTATCTACACCATAGTATGAAACTGATACGCTATCTAAAATACTTGGGTGCGCTCGACCAGTACGAATCTTGGCAAAAGCAACACCTAGCGCATCAATACTTTTTGCCATACGCTCTTCAGCATCTTGTTTAATTTCATCTAACATATATCTTTCCTTTATTCTTTATATAACTGGCTCGATCTTATTCGTCGGCAGCTGCCTCGATCAATGTACCCTCGGATTCACCCACTACAATACTGCGCAAAACCCCAGGCTTATTCATATCAAATACTCTAACAGGCATATTGTGATCACGGCACAAACAAATTGCCGTTAGATCCATTACACCTAACTTTTTATCCAAGACTTCATCATAACTCAAAGCATCATACTTCACGGCTGTCGGATCTTTCATCGGGTCAGCGTTGTAGACACCATCTACTTTTGTTGCCTTCAATACAACATCAGCATCAATCTCAATACCTCGTAGACATGCAGCAGAGTCAGTTGTAAAGAAAGGGTTACCCGTTCCTGCGCTGAATATTACAACATCACCATCTTTAAGATCTCTAACCG
>NZ_LWGA01000734.1:0-3327 GCF_001635235.1 Oleiphilus sp. HI0117
GTACTTGGAAGGGCATATAAAAGGTGTGCTCCAAAGTTATGGCTATCAAGAAATTCGCATGCCTATTGTCGAGCAGACAGAACTATTTAAACGCTCTATCGGAGAAGTTACCGATATCGTTGAAAAAGAAATGTATACCTTTGAAGATAGAAACGGTGACAGTTTAACCCTGCGCCCTGAAGGAACTGCATGCTGCGTTCGAGCAGCCGAGCAGCATGGTCTATTGTTCAACCAGACTCAGCGCTTGTGGTATACAGGGCCGATGTTCAGACATGAGCGTCCACAAAAAGGAAGATATCGCCAATTCCATCAGGTCGGTGTTGAGTGTTTTGGTTTTAAAGGGCCTGATATTGATGCTGAGTTGATCATGATGACTGCTCGCTTGTGGAAGCAGCTTGGTTTATCTGAACATGTGGTGTTAGAGATAAACTCTTTAGGCTTGCCTGAAGAGCGCAAGTCCTTTAAAGATGCATTAGTTGCTTATCTTGAAGGTTATGCTGATCAGCTTGACGAAGATAGTCTGCGTAGGATGAAAACAAACCCTCTAAGAATCCTGGATAGCAAAAATACTAAGACCCAAGAGATTCTCGCGAATGCGCCAAGTCTGTTCGATTTCTATGGAGACGAGTCTAAGAATGACTTTAACGAGCTATTGTCGCTGCTGGATCATGCAGATATCAAGTATCGTGTTAATCATGGCTTAGTACGAGGTTTGGATTATTATTCGAAAATGGTCTTTGAGTGGGTGACAGATGCCTTAGGTGCTCAAGGCACGGTATGTGCTGGTGGGCGCTACGATGGTCTGGTTGCTCAGCTTGGCGGAAGGCCAACTCCGGGAGTTGGTTTTGCAATGGGGGTAGAGCGTTTAGTGCTACTGCTTGAAGAGCTGAAGCTTGTCCCTGAGTCGGTAAGCGAGCATGTCGATATTTTTATTGTGGCGGCAGGAGAAGGTACTTTACATAAAGCCTTTGAAGTTGCTGAGTTGCTTAGAAGTGAAACTTCCTTGAGAGTACTGCAGAATGCAGGCGGTGGTAGTTTCAAGAGTCAGATGAAAAAAGCTGATAAGTCTGGCGCACCTCTTGGTATCATTATTGGCGAACAGGAGCTGGAAAATGATACGTTGGTAGTCAAACGACTAAAAGGTGAGGGTGGGCAAAAGCTGGTTAGTTTTGCAGAGCTCTTAACAGAAGTGAATTCTGCATTTAGTTAAAGCTTGGGAGTTGCCGGGAATTTGGCTGTATTGCCAAAAAGTAAGCAACACTAGCTGTTTTTAATGCTGCGAACTCGACCGAGTCGGTTATAATGCAGCGCAATACAATGATAACGAAGGTGCCCAGTAAGGGTGCCAAGACAAAAACAAGGTAGACAGGAGCAAGACGTGGACAACCTTTCAACAGAAGATGAACAACTGGCGGCATTGAAAAAGTGGTGGAGCGATAACGGTAATTCACTATTGATGGGTATTGGTGCAGCGCTGGTTATTGTGTTTGGCTGGAAGGCTTACCAGAACAATGTGATTCAGGAAAAAACAGCAGCGTCTTTGCAGTATCAACAATTGGTAACAGTCGCTACGCAAAACGATTTTGATAGTGAAGACGAAGCGGAAACAGTCAGCTACTTGGCAGAGCAACTGAAAGATGAGTTTGAGGGCACTGAATACGCTTTGTATGCTGCGATGTTTATGGCAAAAGACCTGGTAGAAGACAAAAACTACGAAGGTGCAGCAGAGCAGCTAAATTGGGTTTTATCAAAAACAGAAGATGTTCGTCTTCAACATATTGTCACCGCTCGTTTAGCTCGTATTTTATCCGCGCAAGAAAAGCATGGCGATGCTTTGGCCTTACTTAAGCCAAGTGTAGAGTCGTTTAAAGCGAGCTACCTTGAAATAGAGGGTGACATTAAAAAGCGACAAGGTGATATCCCTGGCGCTATCGAGGCATACAAGAATGCTTTCGAACTTATTAAAGAAGAGCCTCAGGCGCAACCTTTGTTGGCGGTTAAGCTGTCAGACTTAGGTATCGATCCTAAGACCCTATAATCAATTTTGCCCCTTTTTGTCAGCCAGCATTGCCTAGGCTGAAAACTACAAAGGGGCGAGAATTTATCTTTCAAAGGCAGCTAAGCTCTGCCTTTTTTGTTTTTATATAGTGTTTGAAGTAATCATACAGAACGCTAAGTTGCATTAGGGATTTCATAGCATGGCGCTAGAGAAAATACATCGGTGGTGTAAAAAGGTCGCCTTTCTTGGCCTTTTGTCTTGTTTGCTAGCTGCTTGTAGTAGTTCGCCAGTAAATCAGCCTGCAGAGCTTGATATCGACTTCAAAGACCAAATTAACTTTAAACGTATATGGAAGAAGTCGGTAGGAGAAGGTGATCAAGAACTAAAGCTTCAGCTTTCACCTATCCTTAGAGATGATAAGATTTACTCAGTCGATACTGAAGGCTTACTTAGTGCTATAGATCGTTTATCCGGTAAGACTCTCTGGAGTCATGAGCTGGATGAGACTATTAGCAGCGGCTTAGCAGTTGACCGAGATAGCCTCTATGTTGTGACGTTTTCTGGTTATTTAGTGTCACTACAACTTGAAAATGGCCAAGAGAATTGGCGCTCTCCGCTAAGCAGTGAAGCAACGGCTCCGCCAGCAGTAAACGGAGAACTGGTGATCGTTCAAACTATTGATGGCAAAGTTGCTGCTTTCGGGGCACAAGATGGCAAGCAACGCTGGCGTCATGATAGTGTTGTGCCGATACTTTCCTTACGAGGTACTGCCAAACCTTTAGTATCGAGGAAGTATACGGTGACTAGCTTCGCCAATGGTGAGTTGCTCACATTGAGGAACGACATTGGTTTGCCTCTCTGGAAAGCAACACTTGCTCTACCAAAAGGGCGCACAGAGCTAGAGCGTTTGGTCGACTCGGATGGTCAGCCTTTGCTTGATGGTGATACCCTTTATGCAGCCGCTTACCAAGGTAAAATATTTGCTTTAAGTGCGCTCGATGGGCAGGAAATTTGGTCTAAAGAAATTTCATCTTTTAACAAGCTCGCGTTAGGCTTTGGCAAGCTCTTTGTTACCACGGATAAAGGTGAGATTATTGCGCTTGATAAGCAAAGTGGAAAGGAGTTGTGGCGAAATGAAGAGTTCTTATATCGTCGTTTAGGCTCACCAGTGGTCTTTGACCAGTTTGTGATGGCCGCTGATTTCGAGGGCTATATCCATGTGCTATCAGTGCTGGATGGAAAAGTACTTGCACGGAAATACCCTGACAGTGATGGTGTCATGGGTGAGATGATTGTAAAGGGCGACCGGCTATATGTTTATGCACGTT
>NZ_LWGA01000735.1:0-11471 GCF_001635235.1 Oleiphilus sp. HI0117
AGAGATATCCGTGCGGGCACCTTTCTCGTGCCCGCCTTATCTACTACTTAAGCCCGACTTAGGCTATGATTCCCCTCATTCGCAACTTCAAGCTGACAATAAATAACGATAAACGCCGCAACGGAACAATTTCATGCTCGCACTTTTCCAACACCTGAATGACAACCCTGCGTTCCTATACGCTTCAACACTTATTTTCGGTTTATTAGTCGGCAGCTTCTTGAATGTTGTCATTTTTAGGCTCCCTAAAATGCTTGAGCAAGATTGGGCACTTCAGTGCGCTGCATTTTTAGACCAGCCTGAACCAAAACAGGAAAAAATCACCCTATCGACCCCCAACTCGAGCTGCCCAAAGTGTCAGCATGCGATTAAGCCTTGGGAAAATATCCCTGTAATCAGCTATATCTTCTTGCAGGGGCGCTGTAGTCAGTGCAAAAACAAAATCTCGATCCGCTACCCTTTAGTTGAACTTGTCACAGCTTTACTTTCACTTGCCGCTATTTCCATCTATGGTGCAAGTTATGCTGGTCTTGCAGCACTTATCCTGACCTGGGTACTTGTGGCACTAACGATGATCGATGCCGACACACAACTTCTGCCAGATAACATGACGCTACCACTAATGTGGGGTGGTTTGATTCTCAACTACTACGAAACGTTTGTGCCCTTATCAAGCGCACTATGGGGCGCCATATTCGGCTACTTAAGCTTATGGCTAGTATTCCACGCCTTTAAGCTGCTAACAGGTAAGGAAGGCATGGGTTATGGTGACTTTAAACTTCTGGCAGCCTTAGGAGCCTGGTTTGGCTGGCAATCCCTGCCGATTATTATTTTGCTTTCTTCTGTTGTAGGCGCGGTGATTGGCATTTCCCTTATTATCATTAAGGGCCGGGATAAAAATATCCCGATCCCTTTCGGGCCTTATCTAGCCATTGCTGGCTGGATCTATATGATTTTTGGTGATGAGCTAGTTCGCTTTTGGCTCGGTAGCCTTCAAGCATAGCGCTGAATAGTGAGCATCATAGTGAATACTAATTCCAAAGCACAGCAGAAGCTTATTATTGGCTTAACCGGTGGTATCGGCAGCGGAAAAACTGCAGCGTCAGACGAATTCCAGGCATTGGGTATCTGTATTGTTGACGCCGATATTGTCGCCCGTGAAGTTGTTGAACCTGGCACTGCCGCACTCTCCAAAATTGCTACTCACTTCGGTACCGATATACTTACCAATACTGGTGAGCTTGATAGAGCAGCCTTGCGCCAAATTATATTTTCATCGAAAGATCAAAAACAATGGCTCGAAAGCTTACTGCACCCGATAATTCGAAGCGAAATCAAAAGGCAGTTAAACAGTGCAGACAGCCCTTATGTAATCCTCGTATCCCCTTTGCTTTTCGAGACCGATCAAGCTGAACTGGTATCACGAATATTACTTATCGATGTTCCTGTTGAACTCCAATTACAACGTGCAAGTGAAAGAGACCAAAATTCTACTGAACAAATTCAGAAAATTATTGATATGCAGCTCCCAAGAGATTATAAATTAGAGCGCGCAAATGATGTGATCAGTAATGACCGTGATTTAGCGAGCTTAAAACAAAATGTTCTTCGACAACACCAAGCCTATTTGGAGCTAGCAAGTGAGTAAGTCAAAAAGTAATGAGCTAAAGGTAAACTGCCCTACTTGTAAAAAAGATGTGGCCTGGAGTGATGACTCACCTTTTCGCCCCTTTTGCAGTGATCGCTGCCAGAAAATAGATTTAGGGGCATGGGCTGATGAGTCCTACACCATCCCTGTCGAAAATGCCGAAGAATGGAGCGGAGTTCAAAGCGAACAAATCTCAAACAGTGGCAACTCTCAGAACTTCCACTAACACGTTCATGGACGGAGCAAAAAATGAAGGACTGTATATTTTGCCAAATTATATCTGGGAATGAAGAAGCCAGTATTGTTTACGAGGATGAGCATTTTCTAGCTCTAATGGATGCCTACCCTCTTACTAAAGGACACTGCCTGGTCATTCCAAAACGGCATTATGAGCGTTTGGATGAACTCAATGCCAAAACGCGAGCCCAGCTATTTAATATCGGTAACAAAATTGTCGAAGCACAGAAAAAAGCAGGTTTAGGCATTCACGGCACTAACCTCTTGGTAAACGATGGCAAAGCGGCTAATCAGACTGTACCACATCTTCACCTCCACCTTATTCCCCGTGAGTCTGGCGACTGGCTGCGCGCAATTCCAAAAGTATTTCTTCATATTAGTGGCCTATTCGGTTTCAAAACACCGCGAACAATACTGGATGAGCACGCGCTTCAGATTAAACAATTTTATAAATAAGCCTCTAGCTGATAATGCCTGCACCTACTATCAACCCGAGAGAAGAAAGCTCAAACTCTCTTCAAGCGATAGGAGTATTGCATTCACCTTTTACTGAAAAGTTTGGTATTCCCCGGCAAGCTAACTTAATTACTTCAGCTTACGCTGAAATAGAACTTTATCCCCCTTATAACGACCCCGATGCATTTCACGGGCTTGAAGCGTTTTCTCATATTTGGCTAAGTTTCAGCTTTCACTTAAATGCTGATAAACCTTGGCGACCAATGATTCGGCCACCGCGCTTAGGTGGTAATAAAAAAATTGGGGTATTCGCGAGTCGTTCTCCCTTTCGACCGAATTCACTTGGGCAATCTTTGGTTGAACTACGGGAAGTTAGAATCCAAAACAATCAAGCAAGCTTGATCATCGCTTGCCCGGACATTCTGGATGGCACACCAATATTGGATATCAAACCCTATATTGATTATGCGGACGCTACCTCGGACTCGCGCTGCGGATTTGCAGAAGAACCACCAAAGCCAAGGCTAAAAGTAGTTTTAAACAAACCCTTTAAGGATAAAGCACAGCAATTATCGAGTTCGTACCCCGATGACCTATTGGCATTAATAGTCGAAGTTATTTCATATGATCCGCGGCCTGCATACAAACAAGATCAAGAAGATGAGAAGCTTTATAAGCTTAGACTATACGATTTGGATATTAGCTTCTCGGTAGAAGATGGTTTTGCGACAATAAGCGACATCGAGAAGCAATTGAGTTAGCGTGCTGCAAGAATTGTTAGCGCTTCTTTAGACTTATCTAAAAACCGATGAAAGCCTTCAAAATAACTTGTATTGAGCTCTCTCGAAGTCTGCCCCATATCCGCATAGATAAACCCGATTCGTTTACGGCCAGTGGCTAAAGGCGATATAAAAAACCTTTTCTGACCTGTAATACCTAGGTATTCGGGCGATATAAATTGCGTTATGTGCTGGTAGTCCGAGTTACCTATCCAGGCAGCCTGATCACGTTCAAACAGGTTAAACAAGAAACCCGAACGGCTTCTTTCATATCGAACAACAAACTTCTCTCGCCACTTCTCCGTGCTCTGCCCTGAAGCATATTTAACGACTACCCTCTGGTGCTCTTTATCAAATATTGCCAAGGCGACGCGCTCAAGGCCGATGCCTTTATGAAGCCCTTGCAAGCAAAGCTTAAACACCTCATTGATATTAAAATCACCCGCTAACAGCTTATCCAAACGCTCCAGTGCTTCAAGCTCTATTGCAGTATTTGGCTGTAAGCCTTCAGTTTCATTGTCGTATTTTTTCTCTAATTCCTTTGCTGCTCGAGTGCTGGTTGGAATATGCTCAACCAATACTTTCTTGCCGAAGGAAGCAACAGTCTCTGCCGTTTCATCTGCTGTTTTCTTGAGTGCGAACATTGCTTCTGCTTCACCGATATTTTTAAATTCTGCGACGCGCTGCGCAACCTCCTTAAACTCTGCTGAATCCCAGCCGAGTAAAGCAACACGACTTATCTCATCTCCTAATATAACCGCTTGAACACGCGGGTCCTCTTCTCCTGAGCCCGCTAGAACATCGTTAATCAGGCCTTCAATTCGCCACTGTTTGGTCAGTGTTTTTGCTAAACGAGTTAAGCTAACGCCCAGGAACTTCTCAGCACAGCGATTTTTTTCTTCAATTGAAGAGCTAGGTTCAATCTCACGCTTAAGCAAGCGTACCTCAGATTCGTGGCACCCCAAGACCAACAGCTCAGCCAAATGGCTCAACAAAGAGGCGACAAATACCTCTTCCTGCTCCGTATTATTCAGCTTTTCACAGAGCGCTTTTGCTTGGTTTGCGCCATGAAGCGAGCGGGCAAGCATTGCGACTAATAAGGGAGATGGGGAATCTTTCAGTACTGCTTCGAGTACTTTGATCGACAAACAAATTGAGCGAATATTCTTGAAACCAATATTGATAACCGCACGACTGACCGTTGTCACTGCAATATTACTAGGGTTGAAAGTTACTGCGTTAGCAACACGTATGATATTGGCAGTCAGGCTTACATCCTTAAGAATAACTTCTGCCAATTGGGCCCCAGAAGACTCATCAGAAGCCGTGACTTGGTCTAGCTCCTTAATTAAGGTTGAGAGAACAGCCGCCTCGCTTTTCTCGAGGGTACGCATCCAACCATGTAAACCTTTCATTCAATATTCCTAATTTGAGTTTAATACTCAGTCTAGCAAGGGATTCAGAAAAGAGTAGTGTTTGGAAGTGAGAGGGTATTTGAAAAAGCGTCTATGACGAAGCTCTTGAATAAGAGCGGGGAAACACAAACCAGATCAAGAGAATTATGACCTGGTTTTTTCAAGTAAAGCGAACTAACTTTTTTTAGATTTCTGAGCGTCTTTATAAGCAAAATAGCCAAAGCCACCTAGAAACACAACAGTACCCGCAACAACCAATAAACCCGCAATGATGGTCTCATCTATATACATAATAAAATCTCCTCTAGTTAATAAAGAAAATTTATCATGCTCTAGTGATTCAGCACATGACACACATCAATCGCTTGGCAACTATCCCTCAGCTAAGCCAAAGTTCCCCGAACTAAGCAGCAGCTTTTGTCTGTTGGGTTTTATTTCTTTGAGCAATGATAAACAAAGGCTTAGAAAGACAAGCCAGTTTGCAACCATATGCGACGAGTATCTTCGCCCAAGGCATCTGCATTATAGTCAGCATATTTAGCTGTAAAACTAAGCTCATGAAACTTGAGCTTTACCTCAGCTTGCAGCTCTGTGCCGATTGATGATTCAGCGCCAGGAGCCTTATCAAATTCATAGTCATGATGAGCTAGCCCGATAGAAAAATCATCTGAGCAGCGGTATGAAACACCAAATACTGTATCGATAATTCCACCTGTAACATTCCCCAAGGCTTGATCCACAGCTTGGCCGGTATAACCCTGGTATTCATGCATACTAGCTAAAGGAGTGACAAAGCTAGCACTGCCATCGGCACCAAGTCTTTCACGGGCGATTGTAAAGCCTCCACCCTGATAGCCCGCGACAAGCTGCATTCGACTATAGCTGGCTCTGTAATTAATAGGGTTCTGGCCCTTGTCACCCTGAGTAGCAAACTCAAACAAGTAGGAAATTGAGAAATCTTCCCCTTCGCGGTTTCCTGATGAGTCTGCGATGCCATTGTTGCCGCCAACCATACCCGAAAAATAGATACCAGAGGTTTGCGTTTCCCAGCGTCTGTCGCGCTTATGATCAGAAATAGTTAAGTGGTAAAGCGATAAGTCATTTAACAAGAAGCCATTGTAACTCAGATTAAACAATCGCGCTTTCAAGTCGGCATCAGTATCTTGCGAGTACTTCGCGTAAGGCTGCTCGACCCGATCAAAGTTTACATAGGTAAACTTTGTATAGTTCAGGCTTTGGTTTGTGACACTCAAGCCCGTAAATACTTGTTCGTTTTGATACCAACTATCGCTACCAATCATACGCCCAGCATCAAGCTCAAAAGCCTGTCGACCAAAAGTGAACGATGTATTGGCAATGTCATAATTAAGCCAAACTTCACTTACTCGAGTTTCATCCGGTTCCCCGATTAAAACATCATCGAGCTGCCCGTTTGTACTCGAATTGTAATTTTCATCATTTGGAATCGCCGCTAGATCATCAAACTGGATAAACCCCGAAAAAAGCATATAACGCTGCGTCTGATAGCTTAGGCGCGAGCGGAGTGTCAGCGCTTGAGCACCTTGCTCAGAGGGTTCTGATTGGCGTGCATCTTCGTAGCGAAGGCGAAAGTCTAACTCTGCAGTACCTTCAGAGAGTGCATCTGCTATCGAGCTAGCATCGGCTAATTTCTGGTCATCTACATATTCGTAGGCATATAAAGAAGAGGAAAATGTAGCAGTGCAAATAAGAAAAGCGCGAGCTAGCGAATGACAGTACTTACCTAACACTTTTTGCGAAGACATATAAAGCTCTCTTATTGTTATCAATATAATTGCTAAAACGAATTTAACAGCTTTTTAGTATTATTGTCACGCCTATCCAGCAGCCTTATATTTAAGAAATTGAGCATCATATAAAAAGCCCCCAATATTGGAGGCTTAATTGATATAAATAACCGAATTACATTGGTTTTAAATAACCGTTTTCTTCGAGTTCCAGAAGAATTAAGTGCTGAAGAATCTTATCTTTTGTTGAATCTGGATGGTCTAAGCTCAGACGCTCAAGAAAAGGACGCGCTTCGTCTGCATCAACTTTATGAACAAAGGAACGAATAACCGCTTTGATCATTTGTCGTGGGTGCGCCATTAAGGCCTTCAAATCCTTCAAGCTCTTACCGAGTGCAATTTCCTCATCGGTAAAATCAGAGCCAAGCGGAAACGGTGGGAATAAACCTTTCTCACGAGCAGACTTAAGAATCCCAGCTAACTTCTCAGGATAGTTTTCTTTGTATTCTGCTGGTAATGTAAAGCTCTCGCGAACCTTACCTTTCGACTTCATATCTTCTAGTAATTCTTGCTGGAAGCGAGAATCAGCAACCTTAATCAACTCAATCGCGATTTGCTCGTCGGTCTTGCCGCGCAAGTCGGCAATACCGTATTCCGTCACAATGATGTCTCTAAGGTGCCTTGGAATCGTGATATGGCCATAGTGTGGTGTAATGTTTGACTGCAGGTCTTTACCACTACCGCGTGTACTTCTAACGCACAATATTGATCTCGCATCAGGCAATGCATGAGCCATCGATACGAAGTTATATTGGCCACCTACACCACTCACAACCGTGCCATTTTCAAGGCCATCTGATACAACCGCACCACTTAGCGTCACCATCATGCCGGTGTTTATAAAACGAGCGTGCTTGCGCTGCGCAGATAGGAGCGGATGATTGTAGTCAAGCTGGTTGATATGACCGACACTCGACATACAGATCTTTTCATTTTCCTCTCGACTCATGTCGCGCAAAGCTTGATAAAAGTCTTGAGGCCCTAGATAGAAGCCACCATGCATATAGATACCACCCTTGAGGTTATCACCCAGGCATAGTTCACACACGGAGGCAAAGTTGGCTTGCTCTAACAAGTTAACCGAAAGTGTCGTTTCGCCTATTTTAAGACCATCCTCAGCCCACTGTACGGCATCAGAAAAAATGCCCCAGCGCTGCAGATAAATAAAGTCAGAATGAGTCAGCTGATGAGAAATAATCGACTCATTTAACAAGCACTCAAGTGTAGATGGTGAAACTGTTTCACCAATTTTCCCCTCATTAATCAAGCGCTGTAAATCAAGATCATCATAGACCTTACGCTTTACAATTCCGCTCTTGATTAGGTGCATGAAGCCGTTAACAAACATTTCACTGGAACCATACAAGCCTTTATCGAAGGCATCCACGCCACCATATTCGGAGATAAGTTTTTTATCGATATTCAGAGAGTCGACGACATGTTTATAGACGTCGTTATCGGTCTGGCGCAATTTGCATGCATAAACGATGGCATCACCTAATGAACCGATACCAATCTGCAATGTACCGCCATCTTTAATTAGAGTACTGGCATATAAGCCTGCCATATAGTCAGGGTTAGGAACCGACATATTTGGTGGCGCAAACAAACGAGTCTGATAGGCAGGACTATGAACCTGGAAGTCAAAATAATCATTCTCGACCATTGCACGGTTATACATAAACGGTAAATCGTCATGAACCTGAGCAATAGTGACGATCTTTTTCCCCTTCGCCCTCTCTTCTTCAATCAGAGGCATAATATCCAGGGTAACATCGGTATTACAGCTTAAGCTCAACTGTGGTCGGCCATCTATTTCTTTTTTAGCGACAATTTGTGCCAGCACATTGACGCCATTAATCATTAAGTCGCGCGATACAAAGGTATAGTTACTCGATACATAGTTTCGCTGCGCACTGGCAACGCTCTTCATAGCACCCGCTTTAAAGTAAAACTCCGAGACTTCGACATTCGGCGGCAAGGTGTTAGTCCTGACTGCCTTGGCATACTCTAACTCTTCGTAATCACCAAATAAGCGCTCGACAAATGGCACTAGAAACTTGGCTTCCATTTCACTTTTTGGTCTTGGCTTTTCTAGCGATAAAGCTGTAATGATCCGCAGATTAATACTCGGATCCTGCTGCGCCTTTCTGTAAAAAGCATTCGCCAACTGATTTGGTTTTCCCAAACCTAGAGGTAAACCCAAAACAATATTTTTACCAACCGTCTCTATCGTCCGCTCGACACAGCGTTCAACTTCACTAAATAATTCCATGAGTTCTCCAAACCTTTCTTGTTTTTTATATCCAGTACGAATTCGTCTACAGTAACAACACTTGAGCGCGCTAATCATGACATAAGTCAAACACTCACAAAAAATTATCAAGGGCTCCGACAAAAGCTCTGCCTTACGCTTCAAAAGCAATTGACGCTAATCATTTATTCTCTTGGCGAGAGTGGTTATGATGACGCCACATTAACATAAGGACCACACAATGATTTCTACCTTTAGTGAGCTTCTCACAGCCGCCCAAGAGCAAGACCAACCTCAACGCTTACTTTTTTTATTCGCCAAAGCCGAAGGTGAAGCAGGCAAAAAAAAAGGTGAACAGGAAGGCTCATTATCGCCTGTAATGTGCGTGGACAAGCTACCAGAAGAAATTGAGTCATTTGCTGCCTTGTCAGAAGAAGCAGACTCTATTTCAGATGAGTGGGACTTCATGTTTGTTGCTGGTTTGGCAGGACAAGACGGCGAAGCGCCGAGCCCTGATGATGCAGAACCTTACTTAAACCAAATGGCCAACAACCTGGATTCGGGGCAGGACTTGTCTCAATACGTGATATTTGACCGTAAAGAAAACCCGGTACTCATTCAGCCAGCTTAGTGCTTTCGTCACCAACAGAGCCACTCGCTAAAGCCAAAGCGCTCTAGCGAGTACTTCGACCTTTAGCTCCCCATACACCAATTAGCGTACCCTAATTCTAAGATCGCCCTATTGCTTGTCTCATAATAAGAAACTGTTCATGTTATTTATGATGACAGATAAGAAGCGGCCCGATAAGATAGATAAATCAAACAAAAACAAACTCATATAGAAGCCTGTATTCATGGATGTGATCACTCGACTAAACGTTTTCGTTGTAAGCATACTTTTTACCCTTGCTGTTCAGGCAAGCGAACCTTATAGCCCGCCAGGTAAGGAAAAAGTAGATCTTGTTCCTATCTTCATGTGTGTCTGGGACCCAATAGGTAAAGCGGGGCCGGTCGGACAAATTATGAAAGAAGCGACCATTCAAGCTTATAAGTGGGGCGTTGACCTTACTTTCGAAGTCTTCAGCGACGAACGCATAGCGATTGATGAGTTCAAACTTGGACGTTGCGATGCGGTGAATATGCTTGGCTTCAGAGCGCGTGAGTTTAACTCTTTTACTGGCAGTTTAGGCGCAATTGGCGCAATCCCAAGTTACAAGCATCTTGGCATTATTATCAAAAGCCTAAGCTCTCCTAAGGCGGCTCACCTAATGCGCATAGGAGAATTTGAAGTGCTCGGCATTGGCCCTGCTGGTGCAATATTTATGTTTACGCGCGACCGTAGCATTTTGCTTCCCAAAGACTTTGCTGGCAAACGCATGGCCGTTCTCGATGATGTTCCCGAATCTGAATACCTGTCACAAAAGCACGGTATTACACCCGTTAATTCAACCATTTTTAACTCAATCCTCAAGTTTAACAACGGTACGGTTGACCTGACTGCAGCGCCGGCAATTGTTTACGAGCCCTTCGAAATGCATAAAGGCTTAGAACCTGACGGTGGCATCTATAAAGACCCTTTCCTGTATATCACCATGCAGGTTATCGCACGTTGGGAAAAGTTCCCCGAAGGCTTTATTCAGAAGGCTCGGCTAAAAGCGGTTGAGGAATACTCAAAGTTTGTTAAGTTCCTTACGGACCCAGAAGCAACTATCCCCGAACACTATTGGATAGATATCCCCGAACATCTATACGATTACTGGGTGGAAGATTTTAGAGAGAGCCGTTTGGAGTTAGGTCGTCGCGGTATCTACGACCAAAAGACGCTTAAACTAATGAGGAAGGTCCGCTGCAAACTCGACCCTCAAGCGGCTGAATGCTCAGCAAGCAACCGCGAATAGAGAGCTAAGTATTTGACGCTAATCCCCTACATTCGCTATCGCTGTATGGGGGTCTTGGTGGATGATTATATCGGATTGCGGAAAAAACTCTTTTATCTTGTCATGTACCTCGTCAGCGAGGTCATGTGCAGCGAGTAATGTCATATTCCCATCCATTACAAGATGGAACTGAATGAATTTCGTCTGACCAGACTGACGTGTTCTTAGATCATGAATCTCTATGACGTTTTCATGTTCACAAGCCAAGCTTTCTATCTGATTAATTTCCTCATCAGGGAGTTCCCGGTCAAGCAACAACTGAATGGCTTCATAGCCGATTTCTATTGCACATTTTAGAATGTACAAGCCTATTAGTAAGGCAATAATAGGGTCTGAATACAACCAGCCCATATAATAAAGGGCCAAGCCTAACAAAATTCCAGCATTAGTTACTAAGTCTGCTGAATAGTGAAGAGAATCAGCCTTGACAGCAATCGAATTGGTTTTTCTAACGACATAACGCTGGTAAGCAACCAATACCAAAGTTAATGCCATCGAGAAGAGCATCACCCATGTGCCAATTTCAGGTGACTCGATCAGTTCAGGGTTAAAAATCCGCTCCACTGTATACATCAATAGAAATATCGCCGAGCTGCCAATAAATATTGCTTGCCCTAAGCCCGCTAGTGATTCAGCCTTACCATGCCCAAAACGATGCTCCTCATCCGCGGGCTCCAAGGCATAACGCACCGCAAACATATTGATTAGCGAAGCAGCCAAATCCAGTAACGAGTCTACTAGTGCGGCTAGCACCCCCATTGAACCCGTTACAATCCAAGCATATATTTTTAATATTAGTAAGGTAAATGCAACAGCGACAGAAGCCCTGGTTGCCCAAATAATAAGTTGTTCCGATTTTGTCCGCATAGTAATGTTCACTAAGATCTCTTAACAAAAGAATAGAGCTCCT
Organism: Oleiphilus sp. HI0117; assembly: GCF_001635235.1. Taxonomy (NCBI): domain Bacteria; kingdom Pseudomonadati; phylum Pseudomonadota; class Gammaproteobacteria; order Oceanospirillales; family Oleiphilaceae; genus Oleiphilus; species Oleiphilus sp. HI0117. The sequence goes on from NZ_LWGA01000735.1 coordinate 11,463, forward strand.
ATTTTACGG
>NZ_LWGA01000736.1:0-8248 GCF_001635235.1 Oleiphilus sp. HI0117
TCATCATTGTTATAGGGCAATTATCTGGTCGATACTTGCAATGATATTCAATAAAAGCCGAGAAATTACAGTGACACCAATTATCTGCATGAATTAGTAGCGTCGTGGCATTCTTAAAAAAAGCCTGATTTTGCCGCAAGGAACTCGCTGTTCCCAGCAACTCAGGTTCAAAAACCTCTTTTATCCATGAAGCATACTGTGGGCGCTTAAGAAATTTAGATACAAGTTCTGATAAATAGTGGGTATTAACCACAGCATGATGAATGCCTATATCATCTAATGTCTGTAGCCAGTACTCTAGTAGCGGCCTACCGTTGATGGGCATTAAACATTTAGGCCAATTATTCGTTAGAGGCCGAAGCCGAGTCCCTAAACCTGCCGATAGTAGTAAAGCTCGAATATCAGGCCTTTGGTTCATCTAACCGAGCCTTACTCTCAGAAATAAAGTCTATGATCGATAAAAGCCAAATATGATGTGTCATTTCAACAACATTATAACTTTTACTGTCAACCCATAAATTAATATCACCCAACTGTCTCAAAGGGTTATCAGCCGTAAAGCCGGAAACAGTAATTATCCCGAGCTTCAATTTTGAAGCTTTGATCGCTGCGTTTAACATATTCGCTGAGCGCCCACTGCTACTAATTATGATAGCGAGGTCTCCCGGGTCTGCGTAAGCCTCGAACGCCTTTGACACCCAGTGCTCATAGCCGTAATCATTGCTGAAACACGTAATTAAGTCAGCTTCGTTGAAGTTCATTGCTCGAACCCCAGCTGACTTCAAGAAATCTACTGTTAGGTGGCTTGCCATAGCAGCACTCCCACCATTTCCAACAATCAACAACTTTCCCCCACTGGTGTGCGTACTCTGGATAACCGAAGCACATTCCCTTAGCAAGGCAGGATCTATTGATGAGGTCTTTTCACTGATTAGAGAGAAGTAATTATTAAAATAGTCGCCATTACTCATAATTTTTCTTATTTAGTTTTAGTACCGACGATAAAAATTCGCCATGATAGGTATCAAGATTGCTTAAGCAGGAATTCTATTTTAAATCATTAATTTTTATAACAAAAACCGAGTATAAATTAAGGAAATATGCTTATCAATCATCCTTACTAGGCGAGTCATATCTCCTCAGCCCACTGCACCACTCTCTAATCCTATCGTAAACCCAAAAAACACCCTAATTTTTATTTCGTTAAGGCCTGCTTATTGCTATATATTGTTAAATATATTCTATAAGAAGCTTTTCCTATGATTTCCTACTTCATACCCGACATGCCAGTCACAGATCAATTAATCCCCTACCTTAGGGAGATTGACGATAAGCGCTGGTATTCTAATTTCGGGCCACTCTATGAACGGTTTCAGCACAACTTAGCCGACAAATGCCTTAACGGTATTGACCCCAAGCGCCTAGCAATAGTCTCATCTGGCACTTCGGCAATTGAACTTTCATTGAAGAGCTTAAGCCTACCTTTAGGAGCTAAGGTACTTACCAGTAGTTTTACATTCCCCGCCACGATAGAAGCGATAATTAATGCAGGGTTGACGCCAGTAGTTTGTGACATTGACAAAGAGGGCTGGGCATTAACACCTGACATTGCCTCGCTCCAACTTAAGGAGCACAATATTGCCGCTGTCGTGCCAGTTGCCGCTTTTGGTACGCCGCTCTGCTCAGAAAGCTGGTCTATTTTCTGCCAGAAAACCGGCATTCCGGTAATCTTCGATGCAGCCGCAGCACTTGGCAATCAGAGCATTAGAGACAACATTATCTATGCTTTTAGTTTACATGCGACGAAGCCAATCGGTGCAGGAGAAGGTGGTCTTGTTGTCTGCCCTTCAAAAGAACATGCCTTACAGATCAAGAAAGCATCAAACTTTGGTTTTGAACCAGACCGCTCTATTCTTAGTGCGGGCGGCAATGCAAAGATTAGTGAATACCATTGCGCTATCGGCCTTGCGCAGCTTGACCGGCTTACCGAAATAATAAGTATACGAGACAGTATCTTTAAACATTACAAGGAAGCATTTAGAGCAGCAAAGCTACCCCTCTCTTTGCAAGCGGGAACTGACAAGTTCACCCCATCTAGCCTTTATGTCACGTTTGAAAATCAAAAAGCTGAGCAATTGTCTGAATTCCTTTATTCACATCAGATAGAATCTCGACGCTTGTACTACCCCTTGATCAATCAACATGCAGCTTTCAAACACAACACTATCGAAGCTAAAGGAGGGCTAGAACATTCAATCCGATGTTCTGAGAACGGCATTGCTCTGCCCTTCCACGCTTATTTGACACACGAACAAATAGATAATGTCACAAGAAGCATTTCTAAGTTTGTCGATAACCAAGCTTAAGCTAAGTTTTGATGATCTAGTTTCCGCATTAATGACTTTAGGAGCCACGCTTCAGGCTTAACTATGTACCAAATAAAAACTTATAGAAAAGCTCTTTTTCTAGATCGCGACGGTGTAATTAATATCAACCACGGCTATGTTCATCATTTTGAGGACTTTGAGTTTATCGACGGTATTTTTGCTTTGTGTAAACACGCTCAGAGAAAAGGCTATCAAATAATAATAATCACCAATCAATCAGGTATAGCTAGGAAGTATTACTCTAGGAAAGACTTTGAGACACTAACCAAACAAGTTAAAAAGAAATTCTGGCATCAGGGAATTAAGGTCACACAAACTCTCTACTGCCCACACCACCCCGATTTTAACCATACCTGCATCTGCAGAAAACCCAAAGCTGGCATGATATTCAAAGCGAAGCGGCGCTTTCATATATCTTTATCAAAGTCGGTTATGGTTGGTGACAGCATTTCGGATATGCGTTGCGCTCAACTGGCAAAAATCAAAAAACGCATATTGGTAACTCATGACAAGCCTATTGGTAATGGCCCACCTCTAAAACGTCCTGGCAATAAAACCTACTACCAAACAAACAGGCTTAGTGCCATTCATTCCATTTTATAAAGGTAAGCTAAATCACGTTGCTCTAGTTAGCTTACCTTTATTAGTCCACCATTTCTTGCAAATAGCACCCGTATTGGGTGCCACCAATACTGTTAATCTGAGATATTATTTGCTGCTTCGATAACCACCCACGCTTAAACGCAATCTCTTCCAAACACGCAATCTTATATCCTTGTCTCTCCTCAACAGTTTTCACAAACTGCCCGGCATCGATCAAGCTGTCATGGGTTCCCGTATCGAGCCAGGCAAATCCGCGCCCCAGCACTGTTACATTTAGCTGTTCGCGATCAAGGTAGGCATTTATTACGTCGGTTATTTCCAGCTCACCACGAGCTGAAGGTTTAACCCGGCTTGCTATGTCAACGACATCGTTATCAAAAAAATAGAGGCCTGTGATTGCATAATTTGACTTCGGCTCGCTTGGTTTTTCTTCGATAGACAGTACTTGGCCACTATCGCTGTATTCAATAACGCCAAAACGCTCGGGATCTTTGACGCGATAACCAAATACGGTTGCGCCACGTTCTTGCTCTACAGCCTGTTTAAGCTTTGGTGAAAAGTCTTGCCCAAAAAAGACGTTGTCACCGAGAATAAGGCAAACCTTTCCGGAGCCGATAAACTCTCGACCAATAAGAAAAGCTTGCGCCAAGCCTTCTGGCTTCGCTTGCTCAGCGTAACTGAGTCGTAGGCCAAAGTTTTCACCATTGCCCAATAGGTTCTGATAACTCGGTAAATCTTCGGGAGAAGAAATGATTAGAATATCTCGAATTCCCGCTAGCATTAACACAGACATCGGATAGTAAATCATCGGTTTGTCATAGATCGGCAATAGCTGTTTAGAGACGCCTCGGGTTATTGGATATAGTCGCGAACCTGCGCCTCCCGCTAGAATAATCCCCTTCACTCAATCACCTCCCCACACTCTTCTTGTTATTTAGGCTATTTGCTAGTTTCAAACTGGCGCATATACCATGCAACCGTCTTACGCAGACCAGAGTCAAAACTCTCTTTGGGGCGCCAGCCCAAGTCTCTGGATATCTTGGTCGCGTCAATTGCATAACGCTGATCATGACCAGGCCGATCTGTAACATGAGTAATAAGGTCTCGATAAAACGCAACGCCTTCGGGCTTGCTAGGCGCTAAATCCTCAAGGATTTCGCATACCTGATTAACGACCTCTATATTTTGCTTTTCCTGATTACCACCAACCACGTAAGTTTCACCAACCTTACCTTCACTCAACACACAGTACAACGCACTTACATGGTCATCAACATATAACCAATCTCGAACTTGCTTTCCTTCTCCGTATACAGGCAGTTCTTTGCCACTCAAAGCGTTTTTTATAGTTAAGGGGATGAGCTTCTCAGGAAACTGGTAAGGGCCATAATTATTTGAGCAGTTACTTAACAATATAGGCAACCCATAGGTCCGATGCCAAGCCCTTACAAGATGATCAGCACTCGCTTTTGAGGCAGAATACGGAGAGCTGGGTTGGTATGAACTTTTTTCATTGAACCTCCCTTCACCTATATCCCCAAACACTTCGTCGGTCGAAACATGATGAAAACGAAAGCTTTGTTTAGCATCATTGCTTAAGGAGCGCCAGTACAAACGTGAGGCCTCTAGAAGCTGATAGGTTCCAACGATATTAGTTTGAATGAAGTCGCCCGCTTCAGCGATAGAACGGTCAACATGAGATTCAGCCGCCAAGTGAATAACAGCATCGGGCTGAAAGGAATCAAAGCAAGACTTCAAAAGAGCGCTATCGCAGATATCCCCTTCCACGAAGGTATAGCGCTCATCACTTTCTATAGCTGAAAGCGATGCTAAAGTTGCAGCATACGTAAGCTTATCAAGGTTCAAAACCCTGTGTTTGGTAGTATTTACAAGATACCGAACTAAAGCCGAACCGATGAACCCTGCCCCACCCGTTACCAATATATTCATTTAATTATCTTTCCTAATGCTTTGATCTCGCATGATAATCTAGCAAATTTAGACATGATGCAATAATAGATAGTTACATGCATGCTATTTAACAATCGTAAACTTGTATAGTTCGATAAAGATTCTCATGAACTGAAGCGGTCATTCAGTTTTTCTTTTACTACTTCACCTGGAAACCTGATGTATGGCACGGTCTTCGCTTATTAGGGATAACTACCTTAGATAATACAAAAAAGCGGAAGAGGTTTACCTAATATGAGTCCTACTACTCCTAAGCTCCAACCAATCGTAAATGAATTCAGCGATTGTGAACGTTCTGATATTGCACGCCTGCTTATCCACGCGAATGACCTCTACAAGATGTATAACAGTACCGATACTGCTGTTGAAGACAAGAAGGTTTCTTTGGATAAGGCTTTCAAGCTGATCACTGAAGTCATCAACTTCGACCCGAACAACGCGCCGGCAATGAACCTACTTGGCCGCATAGAGCTTGATAGAGGGAATGTTTCTGCCGCAAAAGAACTATTTGATAAGTGCTTGGAGCACTCGCCTGAAAATACACAATACCTGACGAATCTAGGTTATCTACATATAATTTCTGAAGAGCCTGAGTTAGCAATCAGACAGTTCGAAAAAGCACTTTCAATTGATAATGGCAATAAGAACGCATTTCTAGGTATGGCCAGAGCTCATCATGCACTTGGCCACTTCGATGTCGCTTACCTGCATTATCGATCTTTAATCAATCATGGCTATGATGACATTACGATCTTGCATGGCATGCTTAACTGCTGCCCACATATAAAGATAGAATCTTACAACACTCAGCTTGAAGCTGATTTGTTTTTGCTTCTGTCAAAGAGCGAACTGGCTTTAGATAAACTTGCCGGATTCGCTGCGGCATTGCTAGTCAAAAAATATGATTTAAGTAATCCAAATGCGACGATTGAAATGCTTGAAGTCGCAAAAGACCCCTTAGTGTATTACTCCTTACTAAACTGCATTTTACCTGATCCGCATGTTGAAGAATTTATAACGCTATTGCGCCAAAGCATTTTGCTAGAGTGCGTTGAGTCAGGCACCCTTCGGGATGATCTACAAGTGCTAGCTATCGCGATTGCTGTTTATGCGGAGCGTACTAACTTCGCTTTAATCGTTGATGAAGTTGAAGAGGAAAAAGTCGAGCTAATTGATCAATCTCTTCAACATACCCTCCAACACCAGTGGGAAGTTGATGAGGTAGCCGGCGCATTGATTGTTGTGGGTATGTATAAGGCATTCTTCTCTCAGACTTATGCAGTTAACTTAACAGCGCTGGAACTAGATCAGTGGCCATCGGCATTATTACCCTTAATGGAGTCATCCCTATATCGTCGAGCTGAGCGTGAATCTTTCAAGCAGCAGTTCCCAGAAAAGAAAAGTGAACTGCTAACTAGTAAAGATGACTTACCGGGGCCATTTCCAAGGCGGCAAACAATCGACTTTTTTAATCAGCAGTCCTTGAAGCAGGAACTAATCAATAACTTCCAGCTGCCAGAATCGGAACTGCCAGAACGCTTACTGCTATTAGTTGCAGGCACCAATGCTTCTCAACGTGCGCTTGAGTATGCTAATCACTTCAACGATGTTGATGTCCTCGCCCTTGAAAATAGTCTAGAGAACCTAGCTGAGTGTCATCTAAAAGCCCATCAAAAAGGCTTATCTAATATAGTGTTTTGGCCACAATCATTAGCAAAACGTTTTCTTGAAGATGGAAACCAAATTCATTTTGCATCAATCTCAGCTGAAGCGCCGATAGTGGACGCAGAATTTATTGAATTAGTTAAACGCCAGCTTTGTACAAACGGCATGCTAAATATAAAACTGTGTGAATCTCCGGATAACGCGAGTGCAGATATTGAAACGCTGGTTGCTAAGCAAGGTCTTCGTAATACCAGCGCAAATATCAGAGCTCTAAGATCCACCATTCTCGCTGACAAATACAGTGCTTATTGGGAAGGTTTGATTAACGAAGAATATTTCTATTCCATTGATGGATGTCGCCAAGCATGGTTTGGGAGCAATGACCAAAAACCTGTACTGAATACTGCTATCGAACTTAGCAGCAGTTCTGACTGGCAGCTAAGTAAAGTGCTTAACCACTACGGGAAAGCCGTTTCAACCGCTTTGGCGAAAAAGAATTTACTGAAAATAGCAAAAACCAAGCAAATAAATCATGACTACTCAATTTATTTAGCAAAACGCTAGCAATATTCAGCTCAAACTTGGCCAAGATCATGCGCTAAGTTTGAGCTATAACTTCCTTCCAACGCTCATAGTCAGCCACTTCGTCAACGTCCCACGAGTCAGGAAGCACTTGATAGCTTAGTCCTATCCGACTGCAGCAACTAAGCGTTTGCTCCAGCGCCTTATCACTCCCCCACTCAACACCATCGAGCCAATTACCATTAACTCGGGCCAGAGCTTCTCTGCGTAAGGCTAGTAATACATAACCACCATCTTCTGCGGGTATGATCGCCACGTCATGCTCACTTAATGAATCTTTTACAACTTTCAGGTCAGATACAGTGACATTCGGACAATCACTGCCAATAATCGCAACGCTCTGATAATCAACTAAACTACGCTCAAGGGTATCGCACATTCGCTCACCAAGATTTTCCCCTCGCTGTTCGTGGCAGTCTAAACCTTCTTCTGCAATTAGTGCCTTAAGCTTTTTATGGGCATTTATAGATTCTGCTTCAAGCGAGTCAAACGAAGCACTCTTTTGATCAAACCATAACTGATAGTCACAAGCGATACACTGACTAAATCTTAAAGCAATATCTGCAACAAGCTCCATATGAATAGATAGCGCAGCCTCCTCACCCAAGACTTTCGCAATACGAGTTTTTACATGCCCCAACAAAGGACGCTTAGCAAACTGAACAAGTAAAAACTTTCTCACAGTTACCTCTGCTCAATATTTAAATTATTAGCTCTTCTATCAGGCCAGTCGAATGTTGTTTTTGGCCGCTGGCAGCATATATGGCCAGAAGCTAGACTTAATTCATTATAATCGGCGCGAAGAAATCGTCATTTTTGTTTATACTCAAACCTCAATCTTCAATTCGTTACGGGTAATCATGTCGCAAAGTCTTAAAGCAGTCTCTTTCAATATAGCATGGCAAGAAAGCTTTAAAGAAATTCAGTGCTATGAGGACAAGCAAGTCAATCAAGTATTGCGCGCACTACTGAGCGATAAAGAACTTATTTCCGTGATCAAGAGCCTATTCAAGTCAGACGAAAATCAAGCGCCGATTCAA
>NZ_LWGA01000737.1:0-6354 GCF_001635235.1 Oleiphilus sp. HI0117
GTTCGAGTTTTGGCGCAATCACGCCGTTTTGTTCCTGCTCCAGCATTCCCGTATTCCTAGGTTTCACCTCAGCGGGTATTCCCGTAGGAATTACTATGTCCTTTTTGCTTACCTCACCACTCATTAACGAGGTGGCCATACTGTTACTGCTAAGTCTACTAGGCTGGAAATTCACCCTTATTTACGTATTGGTGGGCATGACGGTTGGGATCCTTGGCGGCCTATTTCTAGACACCATCAAAGCCGAAAAATGGTTACAGTCTTTTGCTGCAGAAGCCCTCTCCAAAGCACAAGGAAAAGAGCCACAAACTACAGCATCAAAAGCTCAAGCGCTTGGCTTTCAACAACGTCATCAATTTGCAGTACGTGAGGCAACAGAGATTTTTGGCCGCGTATGGAAATGGGTAATTATTGGCGTCGGTCTCGGCGCTGCTTTACATGGCTTCGTACCAGATGGCTGGATCGAAGCACACTTGGGTGATGGGCAATGGTGGTCAGTCCCTGCAGCTGTAGTACTCGGTATTCCACTTTATTCTAATGCCACGGGCGTCATTCCGATTATGGAAAGCTTAATAACCAACGGGCTACCTGTAGGTACTACGCTCGCCTTTTGCATGAGTACTGTTGCTGCTAGTTTTCCAGAATTCATCCTACTCAAGCAAGTCATGCAGTGGAAATTACTTGGCACCCTATTCGTTATGCTCCTCATATCATTCACGCTCATAGGCTGGCTATTCAACGGCCTTAGCCCTTTTATATAAAGGAAAAGCTAATGAAAGCTTTTAAAGTACTCGGTACAGGCTGTGCTAAATGCACAAAAACAGCAGCCCTAATCCAGGCTATTGCGACAGAACTAGACCAGCAAATTCAAGTTAGTAAAGAAACCAGCCCTCAAGAAATTATGAACTATCAGGTAATGAGCACACCTGCCGTTGTTCTTAATGAGGAACTTGTTCACAGCGGGTCGATTCCAACTCGAAACCAAGTAACTGAGTGGCTAACAAGCTAACAGAGAAATTTGATCAAATAATTCTTATCTAAGGGATAAATCACTATGACCATCAAAGTAGGCATTAACGGCTTTGGCCGTATGGGTAGACTCTCACTCAGAGCTGCATTCGATTGGAAGGAGATCGAATTTGTTCAGATTAATGACCCGGCTGGCGACGCTGCTACACTCTCGCATCTGTTAAATTTTGACTCCGTACACGGTATTTGGGCTCATCAAGCAAGTAGTGAAGGTTCAAGCATACTTATCGGTGAGCATACGATTCCTTGCACACAAAATAAGACGATCTCTGAAACCGATTGGTCAGGCTGCGATATTGTTATCGAAGCGTCCGGCAAAATGAAGAGCAAGCAGGTACTTCAGGCCTATCTCGATCAGGGTGTGAAGCGCGTTGTCGTGACCGCTCCGGTCAAAGAAGAGGGTGTACTAAATATTGTGATGGGTGTGAACGATGACCTGTATGACCCAGAGGTCTACCCGATTATTACTGCTGCATCATGCACAACAAACTGCCTGGCGCCGGTGGTTAAAGTGATCCATGAAAGTCTAGGTATTAAACATGGCTCAATGACAACTATTCACGATATTACCAATACCCAGACCATTCTCGATGCGCCCCATAAGGATCTGCGACGTGCACGAGCCTGTGGTATGAGCCTGATTCCAACCACCACCGGTTCAGCTACGGCGATCACTCATATCTTTCCAGAGTTAAAAGGTAAGTTAAACGGTCATGCGGTACGTGTTCCATTAGCCAATGCATCGATCACTGACTGTGTATTCGAACTAGAAAAAGAAAGCTCGGTAGAAGAAGTGAACGCTCTATTAAAAAGTGCTTCTGAAGAAGCACTACAAGGCATACTCGGTTACGAAGAGCGGCCACTGGTTTCTATCGATTACAAAACCGATCCTCGTTCAGCCATCATTGATGCGCCTTCAACTATGCTGGTTAACGGCACTCAACTTAAGCTTTATGTGTGGTATGACAATGAATGGGGCTATGCCAATCGAACAGCTGAGCTGGTTCGTAAAGTCGGCCTCATCGACCAGAAAATTAATCACTAAGGCCATATTTGAAAACCATGAATATCAATAAACTCTCACCAGAAATTAAGCAATACCTGGTCGTAACAGGTAACTATTGGGCTTTCACGCTCACCGATGGCGCTTTGAGGATGTTAGTCGTATTGCACTTTCATGGCTTGGGTTACAGCCCGCTCGAAATTGCCATGCTGTTCTTGTTTTACGAGATCTTTGGTGTCATCACCAACCTTTTTGGTGGCTGGTTGGGCGCACATTTGGGGCTCAACAAAACCATGAATATTGGTCTGGCTCTGCAGGTGCTCGCATTGGCAATGCTGCTCGTTCCTGCCACTTTGCTCACAGTGCCTTGGGTCATGGCTGCTCAGGCTCTCTCAGGCATTGCTAAAGACCTGAACAAGATGAGTGCGAAAAGCTCGATCAAGCTGCTGGTTCCAAAAGATGCGCAAACTACACTGTATAAGTGGGTGGCAATTCTAACCGGATCTAAGAATGCCTTGAAAGGTGTCGGCTTCTTTTTAGGCGGCGCTTTACTGGCCACTCTCGGTTTTCAAGGTGCCGTTCTTGCTATGGCGCTAAGCTTGTTTGTGGTTTGGCTGGGTAGCATGTTTGCCTTAAAACAAGACTTAGGCAAGGCAAAGAACAAACCGAAGTTCACTGAAATATTTTCTAAAAGTCGGGCAATCAACGCCCTCTCAGCAGCTCGCTTATTTCTGTTTGGTGCCAGAGATGTTTGGTTCGTGGTTGCCTTGCCCGTTTATCTAGCGAGCGAGTTCGGCTGGAACCATTGGTCTGTAGGAGGCTTTCTTGCAAGCTGGGTAATCGCCTATGGTTTAGTGCAGTCCTTTGCCCCCAAGATTACGCAAAGCTCGACCAAGCGCGCCCCCGATGGCCATAGCGCGCTCGGCTGGGCGCTGCCTCTAATGCTGATACCCGCGGGCATCGCACTAGCCTTATCGAGCTCGCTTTCAGCACAGCTGGTGATCGTAATAGGTTTACTCGCCTTCGGCGCCCTGTTTGCTATAAATTCTTCTTTGCACAGCTACCTGATTGTGAGTTACGCCAGTGACGATGGCGTATCCTTAGATGTGGGTTTCTACTATATGGCCAATGCCATGGGCAGGCTAGTTAGCACCGTACTATCAGGTTGGATTTTCCAGTCTTATGGCCTTGAAGCATGTTTATGGGTATCGAGTACATTTATCGCCCTTTCGGCGACCATTTCACTTGCTCTTCCCAAACATAAAACGAACACAGTAAACACTTAAGCTTGAGCCTACGGTTCATGACTGTAAACTAGACCGCTTTCTTATTTGAACGGCCACAATTGTTATGAAAATGAATACCCGTGTTACGCTTATTTGTCTCTTGTTATCTCTGCCTTTGACTTGGTATACCTATCAACAAGATCAGAACTCCAAAGAAAGCCCGCAAAGCGACGAGCTCCTACAACAAGGAAGCATATATGAACGCCCTTACTCTCCGAGCTTTGGTCCTGCTGAGGCTAAAGTCACCATCGTTGAGTTTTTCGACCCAGCATGTGGTGCTTGCAGAGCTTTTTACCCTCTCGTAAAAGAGATTCAAGCAAGACATGAAAAGGATGTACGCATCGTACTTCGGTATGCAACCTTTCACCAAGGCTCTGAAGCTATCGTTAGAATGCTTGAAGCTGCGCGACTCCAAAACAAGTTCAAAGAGGTACTTGAAGCACTACTCATAGCCCAAGCCGAATGGACGGTTAACCATAAAGTTGTTGCGGATAAAGCTTGGCCTATTGCCGAAGCAGCGGGTTTAGATATTACACAGGCGAAAGCCGATATGACTTCAGATGAGATAAGCGCTCGCCTTCAACGGGAGAAGGACGATATTCGAGCTTTGCAAGTTAGCAAGACACCAACCTTTTTTGTTAATGAACAAGCGCTCCCCAAGTTTGGATCACAAGAGCTATACGATTTAGTTACCAAGGAACTCGCTAAATAATAATTGAGGTCAGAGTAAAAAATAATTTTTTACTCTGACCTCAATTTTAGTTCTCGCAACGCTTGGCTTTGGTAACCCAAGTAATAAACTCATGGGCAGGCATTGGTTTGGCGTGGTAATAGCCTTGCACGGATGAAACATTCTTCTCGGCAAGAATTTCCAGTTGCTCACGGGTCTCAACCCCTTCGGCAACAACCCTCAATCCGAAGCTTTGTGACAAAGAAACAATCGCATCAATAATCGCTGTCCCTTTGCTCTCTATCTGTTTGATAAAACTTCGGTCTATTTTCAACTCATCAATTGGAAAGGAGTGCAGATAAGCCAAAGAGGAATATCCAGTACCAAAATCATCGACAGAGAATCTAAAACCTTTGCTCTTAAGCGACTGCATTTTTTCAACAATCATCTCAACGTTTTCCATCAGCATACTTTCAGTGATTTCCAATTTAAACTTCGAGGTAGGTAGCGAAAACTCATCTACCACTAGTTTAATGCGTTCCTCCAAATCAACGTCGAATTGGCATGCGCTGATATTAATTGCCATCGTACACCTATCATGAGACGCTCCAGTCTCTTTTAGTGCAACGATCAACTCACATGATTCGCGCAGGACAATCTCTTGAATACGATGGATCGCGCCGGTCTGCTCAGCAATAGGAATAAATTTGTCGGGGCTAATTACCCCTTCCTCTGGGTGAATCCAGCGTACCAGAGCTTCTGCTCCTACTAAGGCTCCCCCCATATCCAACTGGGGCTGAAAGTAAGCTTCAAACTCATTCTTTGATATCGCTGCTTCAATATCACGCTCAATTCTTAATTGAAGGTCAGCCATTCTTTGCAACTCAGGGTCAAAGAATGCGTAGCGGTTACCACCTGCCTTTTTGGCTTTATACATCGCGGAGTCAGCACGTTTCAAAATTTCACTGGCGGAAACTGCTTTTTCATGGATCAAACAAATACCAATACTCGCACGCACGGCATAGTGAGCGTCCTGAAGAGTCAAGGTTTGCGAGAACACGTCTAATAAACTTTCAGCCAGCTTACTTGCTTCACGATGCACGTTATCAATATTTTTAGACTTAGACTCTAGTAAGACGACAAACTCATCACCCCCTAGGCGCGATAAATTTGTTTGGGGCCCAATGAATGGTTTCAGATTGTCAGCGATCTTGACCAGTAACTGATCACCGACCGTGTGGCCCAGCGAGTCGTTAATTCGTTTAAAATTATCCAGGTCCATAAATAGCAATGCGCCGATTAAATCATAGCGAGCAATTTTATCTACCGTGCAATCAAGATAATCATTAAACATTCTACGGTTCGGCAAGCCTGTTAATGGATCATAGTAAGCCAGCCTCTCAATATTTTCTTCTGCCTGCTTTTTTTCGGTAATATCTCGGGCGATCCACAGAACATGCTTTTTTTCTGGCTGCTCAGGCAAGTAATGATTGATCGGACAGATTCGCCCTTCAAAGACCCTGCGTCCCCCCTTCACTTCTAGAGTATATTCAAGAAATTCCAGCTCTGAATACTCGAGCGCCCGCCTAATAGCAGAAGTCAGCTGAACAGCGGTATCACAATCAATCACTTCTCGTATATTTTTACCGATAAGTTCTGAACTATTGACAACCAGTAGCTCACCATTGCCACCATAGATATCGATATAATTACCTTCTTCATCGAGAATGAGGCCCAAATCGGGAATGACGGAGATAAAAGCTTTGAGCTTTTCGTTGGATGTTTTTAGCTGGGCATTCAAGACTTGTTCACGCTGCATTGAATACTCTCTTTCAATTGCTATACGAGATAAGCCAGTGAAGTGATCAATTAACTCAAGGTCTTCAGGTTCAGGGAAGCGAATCTCGGGGTAATAAATAGCAAAGGTGCCCAAAACCTCACCTGTTGAAGAGACAATGGGCGTCGACCAACAAGCGACTAGGTTGTGAGGTAAAGCAAGGCCTTTAAAGTCCGCCCACAAGGGGTCTGTAGCGATATCGGCAACAATCACCTGCCGCTTAGTAAACGCAGCCGTGCCGCAAGAGCCAACGCTTTCGCCTATTTCGACACCATTAACAGCGTCACAATATGCCTTAGGCAAACTCGGTGCTGCGCCGTGGTGTAAGTTGTTCCCTTTCAATAAAAGAATCGAGCTCTTGCCGGCCTTGCTTGCCAAGGCCTGCTCGATTGAACTACAGATTTCTTCCAAGCACTCTGGTAGAGACGCGCCCGACGAAACCATTTCGGTAATCGATTGCTGAGCGCGTAATAATTTCTCCAGGACCTCTTGATCCATAACGACCCTCTATTGCATTTATTATTGTTAT
>NZ_LWGA01000738.1:0-6101 GCF_001635235.1 Oleiphilus sp. HI0117
AGTTGTGCGGCTAAATCAGGCTTTTTATCAGACATAGTATTTCTCGTTAAGTAATAGCTGCTCTATTGTTATGCTTATGTAAGTGCTTACTGACCCATGGGTTGGTTAAGCTCTATTAAAATGCCGTCGGCACTTTTTGGGTGGATGAAGATCACTTTACAATTGTGCGCACCAGGTGAAGGTGCATCGGAAAGGAATTGATAACCCTTTGCCTTCAAACGCTCAACATCCGCTTCGATATCGTCGCTGCGGAAACAAAGGTGGTGAATGCCACCGCCTTTCTTTTCCAAGTATTTCTGCACAGGGCCTTCACCGTTAAGCGGGTGAATCAATTCAATGCTGGTTTTCTCAACGTCTAAAAACGCAGCACTGGTTTTTGCTTCAGGTACATCTTCCTGACCTTTCAGGTTCAAGCCGAAGTCTTCTGCAAAGCGCTCTATGGCTTTCTGTAAATCTGGCACTGCTATCGCAATGTGGTCTAAGCCTGTAATCATTGTTTATTCTCCTAAATATTCGCCAAAAACTCAGTGCAAGCTTTGGTTTGTCTGTCTTTTATCTGCTCGTCTGTTTCAATAACGATTTCTTCATCAGGAACAATTTTGAACAGTGGCTGACCCTTCTTAATAATGGTGCCGTCGTCTTCAAGCAGCACTTTAGCAATGGTGCCAGAGAACGGCGCAGCTATTTTATTGAACATCTTCATGACTTCAACGATATAGAGCGGATCTCCCGTCTCAAAGTGCTGGCCTTCCTCAATAAAGGGAGGCATATCAGGCGCTTCGCGCGAATAGAACATACCGCCTGAGCTGGCGAGAATCTCATCACTTTTCGCGACAGGTGGTGGTACTAGGACCTTCGCCATCGCTTCCTGATAATCTTTATTGGTTAAGTTCTCAGGAATGACTAAGCTCAGGTCATCAGCGACTTTCAGTTCGAAGAAACCTGTCTTGGCGGCTATGTATGGCAGTAATAGTAGTACTCTGCAGCCAGCTTGATAGCCTGCGTGGGCAGCTTTGATTGCGGCCCAGGTCGCTGTATCAAAATCGCTGTGCTTGGCAGCTTTTAGGGCTTTGTCTAAGTCGTTGAAGTTGCAAATATCCAGTTTTTCTTCAAGTGTGCTATAGAAGGAAAGTGCATCGCTGAGGATTTCCTGGTCATGATCCCAGATCATGGTGGCCGCTGGGTTCTCTCGCTTGTTTCCCGGGTGAAAGTCCATGTTAAGGAAATGATAAGTTTCATCCAGAACTTTAATCGGGTTTTCTATCCAGGAGACCTTGCCCTTCTTATCAACCGAGAAGTGAGTTTGATGCATGGCCAACCAGCCGGATAACAAATGCGGTTCAAGCATTAAGTGCTCAACCGGACGTGTAAGCAATAGGTGTTTGCGTTGCAATACGCTTTGCATTGCAGTCTTGTCGTCCTTGGATTTAAGGCTAGCAATATTTGCTTGGCACACTTCAGCATAAACCTGGTTCAGGTCGTATTGCTGTGCCTGTTGTTTTAACGCGCCTACAGCCGTTAGATAGGGAACGATAAACTGGGTTGTTGGTTTCGCATGAATATTGTTGCCCATTATCCAGTTGACCAAGCCGTAATGGAATTCAAGGTTGGTGCCTAGATCCTTACCTTCCAGCTTAGTGCGGCGAAGTACTTCAGACATTTGTTCAAAGCTTTCCAGACGATTGTTGCCAACAGTCAGGAGTAGGGCGATATTACTATCGTAAGCACCGGCCAAGTGATAGGACATGAATACATCGGTATCAGGGTTGTGAAGACTAATACCCTGGTCGTCACGAATTTCGCCATCAAGCGAATCTGACCAATGTTCAATCAAACCACCTGCATGGGGTGCCAAAGCTTGGTTAGTTGCATTAAGGCGGGCTTCAACCGAAGCATTATGACGCAATACGCGCTCGGGCTTGGGTAAGCGCTTGCCGTGTGCAGCGAGTAATACCATGGCCTCGACCAATGAGTGCACCGTAAAACTGTCATCAGCGTTGTCGGGGTTGACGAATTTCAGGCTATAACAGAGCTCTGTAACGCGGTGTTCAACCTGAATTCGGGTGTTCATTTCCATAAAGAAGTGTTTGTCGCGGTCAACGATACACTCGAAGGTGGATACGTTGTCCAAGCCTACTGCCTGACCAAATACTTCGGATTCTTTTTCCATCGCCTGAAGGGTTTTGATCTCCTGGCTAAGGATTTTAGATTCGGCTTCACTACCGCGATGCAAAGATTCTGTAAGCGCATGCTGTAAATCTTCGGTCGTAACCGATATTTCCAGCAGCTTTTGCTCATGCATCTGCAAAGAGCAATCACGACCGCCCAAAGCCAGTGCCCATTCACCATTACCGATCACCTGGATTTCCTGGTGACGGGTGGTTTCGATATTCAACTCGACAAGAATATTCTTGTTGTCGCCTTGGCCTGTCGCTTTTACCTCGTTGAGGATCTCAAGTACTAGAGAAGGTGCTTCATCTGCTGCTTGGCTTAAGCGCTCTTCGATGCTGCCTTTAAAGCTTGAAGGGCTGGAGAGTATTCGTTGGCCTTTACCTCCGCCACCGCCGATGCATTTCAGGCGAATACGGTTTTCAGGGTATTCCTGGCCAATCTTGATTACTTGCTCGCGGACGGTTTCCTGAAGCTCTGCCACGCTATAAAGGTCGATGCCTTTTTTGTAGCCTGCATCAAGCACGACGTCGGCTTTATCTTCAATTGAGTCGGCATTTTCAAAGCGTTTTTGGTTGAGTGCTAAGCCTTCTTTTTTGACTAAAGACAGTAGCGCCTTTTCATCGCTATGCTTTTTAAGGAGTGTCAAGGCAGTAGCATTGTTGATTCCAGGCGTTACACTGACGCCGACTTGCAATGCGGTGCGCTTCGCCTCGTCTTTTAGGCCTGCTTTATGAACCGTTTCCGAGCAAGGGCCAATAAAGTTCAGACCGGCTTCTTCCATTGCGCCAACCATCGCTTCGTCTTCGGCCATAAAGCCGTAGCCGGCAAAAATAGCGTTATAGTTGTTCTCTTTAGCAATGCGAATGATCTGTTCTATGCGCTGAACACGCTCTTCTTTATCTGCGCCGCTGTAGTCTGGCACACGGTGAATGCGGTCAGGATTGTTGATTTGGCGCAGTTCTGGCGCCAAGGCATTTTGATAAACAATACTGTCTTTTTCAGACAATAAGATACCGCAATGCGTCACTCCCATTTCTGCAAATACATCCATTGCTTCTTTACGAATAGGGCCGCGACAAATGATTAAGGGGCGAATGTCTTCACACGAGAAGCTACGTACCCAAGTGCTGTCTGATTGGCCTAAACGACGGTCTTGATGAGTCAGCGGGTTGTTAAGGTAATGTTCGTTACTCATTAGAAAGACTCCCTTTGTACGCCGCCGAGTGGCTCAGGTGTATAGTGTGATAAGTGGAAATTGAGCTGTTCGCACAAGACCTTGCGCATGTCTCTGGGCATAACAATTTGAGAGATCGACCCTAGGCTCAACGCCTCATTTGGGTTCATCAATTCTTCTTCATAGCGTTTTGCGAGTAAGGCTTCTTGCTCAGCGCCCCATTCGGCACTTTGCTCGCCTGTCTTAACCGCACCGCGAATAGCGCGTAACTCCTTCTTATAGACAAATTCTACACCTGCTGGTCCCATTACGGCTGCTCTGGTAGAAGGCAGGGCGCATACAAAGTCTGCACCTGTCTGATAGCAGTTGTAAGAAGCGTAAGCACCACCGAAAGCGTTACGAATGATCACCAAAAAACGAGGCGTTCTTAGGTCAATAATTGAATCAAGCATTGCTCTACCTGCTTGCACAATACCGTTTGATTCTTGATCTTTACCAGGTAAGAAACCCGTTGTATCTTCCATAAAGATGACAGGGATATTGTAAAGGTTACAGAAGCGGATAAAGCGTGCATTCTTATAGGCTGCATCAATATCAATCTGGCCTGAAGACACGGCGCTGTTATTGGCCAGAAAGCCGACCACATTGCCACCCATTCTACCCAAGGCTGTAACCGTGTTACGTGCACGCTCTTCCTGAATTTCAATAAAGTCGCCATGGTCGCAAAGTTGCTGGATCATGATAGTGACATCAATAGGCGTATTGAAACCGGTTGGGCTATTGAAGGCCTTCTTCAGCAGGATGTCGATATCCCAGGTCTTACGATCAATCGGATCGGACGTTTCCTGATAGGGTGCTAACTCGGAATTGTTGTTCGGAAGATATTTGAGTAGTTGGCGAACTTTCTTCAAGGCGCTGACTTCATCTTTTACCACGATATCTGTGACACCACTTTGGCTATGTACGCCAGGGCCGCCAAGCTCGTCAGGCGTTACATCTTCACCGAGTACACTTTTCACCACACCAGGGCCTGTTAGGCCAAAGAATGTATCATTTGGCTGAATCATAAAGCTACCTTGGCGTGGAAGGTATGAACCACCACCGGCATTAAAACCAAACATGCACATAATGCTAGGTACAACACCGCTGATCTTTCTTAAAGCGGTAAAAGCTTCGGCGTAACCGTCTAGACCGCCGACTCCGGCGGGGACGTAAGCGCCGGCACTATCGTTTAGGCCCACTAAAGGAATCTTTCGTTTACCCGCAAGCTCCATTAAGCGGGCTAGCTTAGTGCCGTTGGTGGCATCCATAGAGCCCGCCCTGACGGTGAAATCGTGACCGTATAAGGCAACGTCTCGGCCGTCTATTTTTACGACTGCCGTGACGATTGACGCGCCATCTAGATTTTTACCCCAGTTCTGGAACAGTACCTTTGGGTCTTCATCTGTTAGAACTGAAATACGTTCCCATATCGTCATTCGCTTTTTACTGTGTTGACGCGTAATGGCCGTTACACCAGCAGCTTTTCTTGGGCGCTGCATCAGGTCGTAACCTTTACGGAGAGTTTCTTCATAAAGTCCGGGGTTTTCTGCATTTTGCCCGGGGATTCTAAAGTCCAGCTCGTTGTCAGAACCAAAAGGGTTATCTAGGCTGATCTTGGGTGTGGCGTCTTTGCTTGTTGTCATCGCACGGTCCGTTAGTTTGCTTGCCTGTCGTGATAGGAGTTCGTTAAATAAAGCTACTAAGTATAGGTGTATTTTAGCGCTCAAGTGTAGCGAAGTTTTGGCAATTTAATATTATGACTAAAACGAAAAAGGTTCGCTTTTGTCCTAAAAAGTGCAGCGATGATATTTGGAAATGTCTATAAAATAAAGTGCGCTTCGATACGAGAGGTAAGGTGTGATATTTAATTAAGGTGTTGAAATTAAACAGATAAGTGTTTTGTTATGATGTCTGTATAGGACAAATATATAAAATTTAAATAGACATAAACGCTTATTTGTTGGTTGAAAAGGTGCAGATAAATAGACTTAATCGCTTATTTTATCTTTTTTACGCGGTAGGTTTTCGGTGTTTCGCCTGTCCATTTTGTATAGGCGCGTGAAAAGGCTCGGGGTTCGCTGAAGTTAAGGTGCTGAGAAATTTCTGCGATAGTCAGGTTGCGCTTGGTCAGCAGCTTATTAGCGATATCGAGGCGAAGATTATCCTTGATTTGTTGATAGCTAATGCCTTCTAGGTGAAGCTTTCGGCGTAGTGTTTGTTCACTGATTCCTAATTGGCGAGAGATGACAGCGCTATTTGGAAGTTTAATTGCTTCGCTGATGTGGGTGCTCTTGGGCTCTATAAGAAGTTTGATTTGTGCTGTCAGGCTATTGTCTTCGCCGGGGATGGTAAGTAGATCTATCGGCGCGCGTGCTAGAAAGACTTTTAGGTCGCGAGTAGTTTTGATCAAAGGCTCTTCGAGATACTTCCGATGGAAGACTAAGCGGTTGAATTTGCTCTTTTGGTTAGTTTTACAGCGAAACAAGAGCTCAAATTCTTCATGATCAATGGGGGTGTAATTAATATAGGCGCCAATTAGTTTAATGGGTTTGCCAATGTACCAACTTGCAAAGCGGTGCCAAATGACGTGCCAGTACTCGATATAAAAGTGCTCGAAATCTAATTCCGGAGTGTTGAACTCTGAGGTGAAATATACGTGCTCTCCTTCGACATCAAGAGAAACCTTTATTTCATTGTTGATCTGGTTATAGAA
>NZ_LWGA01000739.1:0-5174 GCF_001635235.1 Oleiphilus sp. HI0117
TAGCATTAGAGTCCTCTTTTCGACGATCAAAATAGCGAATACTTTGGAAATATGCCTCAATATTTAACTCGAACTGATCGGGATAGCGCTTAACAAAACCGTCCAAAAGCCCAACAGCTTCATAGGCAAAGTCATTTTCTAAGTAAATTTCTGCAGCACGATAAAGTGAGTTCGACGCTTTAGCCAAGTCCGCAGTAGAATTCGATATCTCGACTAGTTTTTCTGCAGCAGGAATTGGCTCTTCATTCTCCAAGTAAGCATAGACGAGCTTATCTGAGGCATCCTCATACAACTCACTATCAGGAAAACGCTCTTGGAAAACGTTTAAGGTGGCGATGGACTGCGGCCAATTTTGTATTTGTAGAAACTGTGTCGACGCATCAAAAAGTGCCGTAGGAGCAATACTCGAATCCGGCACTAGGTCGACGACTCTCAAATAAAGTTCGGCACTTTTCCCAATCGCACTTTCTTTCTCTGCTTGCTTGTAAACAGACGCAGCTAAGCGCTCGCTTAAGACCTCTACATCAGACTTCTTATTATAAGTAACAAGTTTTTGATAGGCTTTTTCTGCAAGAGAATAGTTTTCTAGCTCGAAATGACTATGAGCGTTAACCAACCAACTAGAATACAATATCGCAGCAGGTGCCGATCTGGACTGTACAACTCGGGAAGAAACTTCTACTGCATTGATATAGTCTAGTTCGCGATAATATTCATTTGCTAGGTCGTTCAACAATCCTGCCGTCTGATTAGCCATAGGAAAATGCGCAGCAAAACGCTCAATCGCTTCTCTGCGAAGTAGCTTATCAGATGGCCCGAGATCTTGGGTATTGCCGCTATTTGAAACTTTGATGTCGTCATATGTCAGAACTGAAGCATAGCCAGCTTGAACTGCCTTTGGATGGCTAACATTTTCATAAGCTGCACGTTCGTATAGAGAAATTGCACGACGATAATCACCAATTTTATATGCAGCCTCAGCTGCAAGGTAAAGGTTCTCACCGCTATAGCGATCTTGACCTCGCGTGAGAACCAGCTCTTCGTAATAGTCTGCAGCCTGCTTACCAAATACATAATAGCTTGACGCTTTAGCTGAAATTTCAGCAGGCTCACTCTTAACTTCGGAGTCTTTGGCGTAAGCCGTTTGCATTCTTACATAATATAGGTGTGCCAACTCATCTAGGGCCTCAACAAGCAAAGGTCTGACAATCTCTAATTGAGAGGGTTCAAGCGTTTTCCAATAAGGGCTATGAACACCGAAATTCTTTACAAAATTTTCTTTCGCTTCCCATTCTAGAATATCGAAATTACCACGACGATAGGTTTGTATTTCATTTTGTGCCATTCGATAAGCATCAAAATTCATTTGATAGTTATCGGTAAAGCCCCTGGCTACGAGACCCGCATCACGAAATCGCTCAGATCTTAGGTGGAATCGAAATAAGGAGTCATAAAGCAAATATGCATAGTCCTTATGCCCGATACTCTGTTGTAGCACCTCAATACTCTCGCCGCTTCTGTCTTGAGAAAACATAGTAGAGAAAAGTCGGAAGGTATCGTCAACAATATCTTGATCCTTGAGGCCCAAGGTATCGTACCCGATTGCATTCCTTAGCTCAGGGTACTTATCTAATACCTTACTAGCATGAACTGCTGAGTCGGCAAACCTGTCCTGTCTAAAAACAGCCCAACCTAACTTAAAGTTTGCTCTATGATGGAAGGTAGAATCTTTTGTAAAAGCCAGTACTTTCTTATACTGCGCTTCAGCTTTATCAAACATACCCAAATCAAAATATGTCTCGGCAATTCGGAACATACTTTCATCAACCAGATCAGACTTTGGGTAAAGACCTACTAACAATTTAAGTCGTTTTATAGATTCTTCAGAATTACCTATAAATTTTGTTGCCTTAGCTGTTTGGTAAAGCAATTCATCCATGCGTTGATAAAATACACCTGAATCGACAATACGATCATAGCTATCGAGCACCACCTGACTTTGAGTAACTTTATCAATCGTAAGTTTCTTGCTATCGAGTTTGTACTTTTCCCTTAAGTTATTAATACGATTCAAAGCATCAATTTTTACATTAGGCGAGTTAGCGTTTTCAAATAATTTTATGTAGCGCTTTAAGATGTAATTAATTGAGACCTTGGGTAAAGGTTTATCTTGGTAGACGATAAAGCTCGGTTTGATATCACCAATGGTTTCGAGATCACTTTTCAACTCAAAAATAAATGGGTCATCACTAGCAGCATAAGAAGTGTTTGAAAACATACCTACAGCTAAAAGAAGTACCCAAGAATAAAGCCTAGGAACGTTGTTTCTAGTCGATTTAATAAAATACATCATCGAGAATAGCGCCCGTCTTTACTTTTCTTTCGCTTAGTCGATTTATTTTCAGCGATACCCTGGAAAATATGCACCAAGCCTTGCTCAGCTCTCTCATAATTGGACATCATCACCTTTCTTAGCTCAGAAAGATGCTGCCGGCAGACATTAGTAATCTCGCTATCCAACTTATCTAGCAAAGCCTCTATCTTCACTTTTTTCGCTGCGAGTCGCTGCCCTAGAGCTGCGCTTTCAGATAACTGGCTTGAAAGTAGTTTAGGACCATTATTTACTTTGCTTTGAAGCTTACCAAGCCTACTTGCCAAAGTATCTACACCGTTTTTCATTGCCTCAATCTGCAAGCTCTTACTAAGCTTTGGCGTCATCAAGTTACTTGAGGAAAGTTTGCCAACTTTTTTATCATAAGCATTAATTCGGTTAGCAATTTCAACAGAATTAAAACGCTTTATTTGTTTACTGAAATTACTCTTTTTAGAGTTCAAGGCCTGAGAAAATACGGATAATTGAGTCTGCCAATACTCGATATTTACCACTAGGTTGTGCATCTCGGTGTATAGCTTAATATCGTCATGAATATCCCTATCCTGAGCGAAATAACGGTAATAAGCAGCGCGTGTAGTATTCTTAACAACACCTTTTGACAAAAACCACTCCAGCCCCTTAATTTCACTACCATCAATCAACACTGCATGCGCACCATGTTTTTCAAGCGCCGTATCTAGCTTGTTAATCGTTCTCAATTCGTTTTCAAAGCCGGAACTGGCTTCTTTATAGGCTTCAAGAGCCTGACTTATATAGCCGGAGCGTTCGTATGCGTAAGGAATGGCCAATGCTGCTTCAGCAACACTTTGATTTGTAAGAGGGTAAGTCTTGGTACTAAACCAGGATTGAGTGGCAGCACGAAAATCACCAAGCTCCAGATGTGCCAAGCCATTCAGGTATAAGCCTGCAGCCGTACTGTCAGAGTCAAGGCGAACCTTTTTGAAAAACTCTAAAGCAAGGTCTGGCTTTCCCCCCTCCAAATAGAGTGAGCCGGACGCAAGATTAATTCGGTCAGCCAAAGCCAACTCTTCTTCGCTTTTACCTTTATTCAGTGAACTCGCTATCCAAAGCGTGCCGAGCGCTTTAGTTTTGTCATGGCTCGCTTCAGCATAAGCTATAGCAAGATTGTAATAAGCATAAGCAGCCCAGACTCCTCCGACCAAATCCCTTAGTGCTTTCGCTGCTCTCTGTGGGCTACCGAGCTCTATAAAGCAGTTTGCTCTATAAAAAGTCCAACGCTGTTTATCATCTAGTGACAGCTTATTCTTTAGTCCCTTGAATGACTTAAGCGCATTAATACAATCGTTATCGTTATAGTAGACTTCACCAAGCGTAAATCGCTCAGAATCACTAAGTTTGTTTTTTTGCTTGCCATTGATATCTAACAGCTTACGCGCTTTGTTAGACATGCTATAACCATGTAAGGCTGCGTTATAGTCGGCAGGATATTTTGAAATATAAGGCTCGTTCATCATCGCCAGTGCATTGAAGACGTCACCGCTATTTAGCTTGAATTTGACCATGCCCTCGTAGAGTTCTTCTGGAATGCCTTTGCTTTGGCTGGCGGCAAGTACAACTGTTGGAACAGATAGCAGAATAGAAAGAGTCAGGCACGCAAGAGCAAAGCTAAAAAGTTTGGTACATTGCAAGGCAACATAACGAGATGAGAACTGAAGAATACTACCTGACATAGAAAGCATGATGACAGCTACCATTGCTTAACTTTGAACAAGGGCTCTCGCTTACCAGGACTTTCAATAACTTCCATCTGTATGTATTTAGCCTTATTTTCCTTAGTGAATTTCAAGGCTTTCTTACGACGAAAATAGCTATTATCTGCACCCTGTCCGTTAAACTGGGCTGTTAATTTGTGCTGTCCATCAGCCAAACTTCCAAGATAGATTTTTTGAACCCCGCCCTTCTTTAAGGCTGCCAACTCAGACTTGTTGTACAAATGCGTAGCGACTAATTTGTCATCTAACAGAACTTCAATTGAATCAAGCGTAAAAGTAGTTTTGGCATCAAGGGATAGAAAAACAGCCAACTGGGTTTCAGTTGGATATAGTAACTGTTCTTCAAAATTATAAAGTTCTCTATTTAGCTCAATTAAGTCTGACTTGATCTGTTCGGCCTCTTTGGCAAGCTTAACCAACTCGGGAGACTTTTTCTTTACAGGAGATTTCTGAGACTGGCTTGCAGGAAGGCTATTGTTAGCGGGCTGAGCAACAGGGGGCGCTGCATTCAACTGCATACACGATATAGAGATTAGAACAACGAAAACAAGAAACCGCTGGATACCCATAACAAACTTCAAAATTTTATAAGTGATTGTTATTCTGATAATAGCAAGTCTTAAAGAAAAAAATCTGTGCTATGTCACTAAATAAGTAAGTAATTGTAATCGTGAAAGAAATATTGATTAAAGATTATCCAAACACCCCAACTTAGCGACTGAGATAGCGCATTGCGTCTTCGAGCCCTTCAACCGTCATTGGGTACATATTGTCCTCTAAGAGCTGCTTGGTTATCCCCAAAGAGCCGCCCTCCCCCCAGTATGACTCTGGCAGAGGGTTAACCCAAGCCACTTTATCAAAATGATCGGTCACACGCTGCATCCATACAGCGCCAGCTTCTTCATTCCAATGCTCGATACTGCCACCTGGCTGAGTTATCTCGTAAGGTGCCATTGATGCGTCACCAACAAAGAGTACTTTGTAGTCAGAAGAATATTTGTGAATCACATCGTAGATCGGCATGCTTTCGTTTGAACGACGAATAT
>NZ_LWGA01000740.1:0-4572 GCF_001635235.1 Oleiphilus sp. HI0117
AATTATAGATAAGGAGCACACAATTAGTTATGCCAGTAAGGCATTTCTAAAGCTTACTGGTAGCTGTGATATGAAGCTGGAGGGGCAGCCAATTTCGATACTGGAAAACAAACTTTCCCTTCCCCCGATCTCCTCTCAGGAGTTGAGTACACAAAGCTTATCGCCTAATACCGAAGGTCTGATTCAGAGTAAACTCAAGTGCACCGATGCAAATGGTGACACGCATTGGATGAAGACCAGTATTTCATTGCTTAAAAGCCATCCCTATCAAGAAACCTCAGAAATATCTCACTATGTGATTACTTTCGAAGATATCACCGATATCAAGAATCATCACGATGAAATGGAACGTATGGCTTTATACGACCCGCTGACAGGTCTAGAAAATCGGGTACTATTCCAGAAGAGGCTCGAGTCAGCAATTCAAAATGCCAAACGTAATATGGTAAAAGCTGCATTGTTGTTTATTGATATAGATAACTTCAAAACCATTAATGACTCCCTAGGTCATCAGGCCGGTGACGAGATTCTAAAATCCGTCGCCAAGCGCTTGAATGAGCATGTAAGGCAAAACGATAGCATTGCTCGTATCAGTGGTGATGAATTTACAGTCTTACTAAGCAACATTAAGAATTACGAAGATGCCAGTAAAGTAACACAGAATATAATCAACTCTTTTGAATCTCCCGTGATCATCGACACTCAGGAAGTCTTTATCACCGCGAGTATTGGCATTAGCGTCACCCCTGAAGACTCGCTTAATGACACTGACCTTATTAATAATGCCGACATCGCTATGTATCAGGCAAAGCAAAGCGGCAGAAACAATTATCAATTCTTCTCTGAAGATATGAACAACGAGATCCGCTATAAAATAAAGACAGAAAAGGAAATTCAGCACAGCATTGAAAACCAAGACTTCTTTTTGGTTTATCAGCCGATTCTCGATTTAAAAGATCAAAGCATTTCAGGCGTAGAAGCATCTCTACGCTGGCAATACACTGAAGAAGATATTCGTATGCCCGATGATTTTATCTCGATAGCAGAAAATGCAGGCAGCATTATTCCTCTCGGTAACTGGGTGCTAAAACAGCTTGTAAAAGATATCCAAAGACTACTTAAAGAAGGCATCAAAGATATTAGCTTTAGTGTCAACATATCGCCTAGACAACTTAAAGACCGTTACTTTGTTTCTGAAGTACGAGCGCTATTTTCCGAACACCCGAACTATATTAAATACCTGCATTTCGAGGTAGTTGAAAAGTGCTTCGTTGACCAAAAGCCCGAAGTGATTGGTCGTCTAAAAGAACTGAAAGATATGGGCGTTCATATTATCATCGATCGTTTTGGTTCAGGCTATGCGTCAATGAGCTACTTGAAACAAGTTCCGGCTCACGCCTTAAAAATAGACCAACGCTACCTTAATGGTCTCCCTGAAAATCAGGCAAACACTAACTTTAGCAATGCAATTATTAGTATGGCTCATCAGATGAAACTTTCTGTTACTGCTGATGGCGTTGAAAATGATTTACAGCTTGCACACTTAAAAAGCCATGGCTGCGACTACGCACAAGGAAGTTTATTCCATGAAGCAATGAAGCTCGAAGCCTTGCTAGAGTATCTCTCTAGCCCACATAAAAAACCGAAAAAAGCTAGCCTGAATTAACAAGAGGAAAGTCTTGTCAACCCGCGACGGGTACGGCACCAGGCTAGCAAAATAAGACCCTGAAGTCTTATTAACGGCTTATAGTTATGTGTCAGACTTTAGAACTTCATTCCAACCCACGCCCACATTACGGACTTATCAGTACCGCCAGAAGGTGCCGAGTAATCAGCATACTTCAGGCCTCCGCTATAGGTTTTATTAAACTTTTTGACTGCCAAAAGATCTATCTCTCTACCCGCGTCAGCACTGCCTTCATCGGTCTCAAAATCATGGTAAACACCCACCAGTTTTACACCAGCGAACTTACCTGAGACTGAAGCATAAGTGTCTACAACACCATTACCGCCACCCGCACCAAACAAGGACTGACCTAGAAATGCATCAGCCCAACCTTCAAACTTATGAACAGTTGCTAAAGGTGTCGCGAACGACTGATTGCCGTCGTCAGATCCTAAGGACGAATACCCAAGCTTGCCTGTCACTCCTGACGCAGTTAGGCCAACCTCAGCCATCATATAATCCATACTGGCATCTTTCGTTTCATTATCTTGCGAAGCATACTCTAGAGCATATGAAACTTTCAGATCTTCACCTGCTAATGTTGAGCCGGTAAAACTTGCACCAATTGTTGATAGCTCATCCCAACCATCTGCGGCACCATAAGGCTCTCCTGAGATCTCATAGTTGTATACCACAGCTTTACCAAAGGGAGTTTGGTAAGCAACATTTAATAGTGTTATATCAGTATCAGCGACATCCGCAAAGGCACCTGAGTTAATTCGGTTTACTTTATAAATATAGGATGCATCTAAAGTAAGACCTTCAATTGGCTTAACCGTAACTCTCGCCGCATCAAAAGTCTGGCGATCTTGGCGCCAACCAACATGACCTACATGACGCTGACCGTCCAAGGCAATCACTTGACGCCCTAGTTTTGCTGTCACCATGTCATTCTTATATTGAATAAAGCCTTGATCGAGCTCAGTTACTTCTGAGTCTAGAATTAATGCATCATCGTCCGCTTCTTCAATCCCCAAAACTTCACGACTATCTTCAAACTCGACCAGTGCAGTAAAGCCTTTGAATTCTGCCGTTTTGTATCCGATTCTCGTACGTAGGGTTAAGGCATCTGAATCAGTGTCATTGCTTCGGTCGTCACTTTCATATCGTAAACGCAAGTCACCATAGGCTTTACCACCTGTAATCGCCTCAGTAATCGTTTCTGGTGCAGCGACAACGCTACTCGAAGCAATGATCGTAGCGATTGCTGTGCTTAATAGGCTAATTGAACGTTTTTTCATTTACATCTCCTAGTTACTTTTTTAAAGGCCAAGCATAAGTCAGTCATTCTTTGTTTATGCTGTGACCCTCGCTATAAATATGGCTTTACTAATTCTTAAGGCATTAAAAAAGCGCTCACAAACAATGCGCTGTGAGATAACTACTGAGCCTCTACTCAACAGTTTTCTCGTGTCGCATTACTTGTGAACGCCGTTGTCCACCTACCCCCTATGTTTACGCCATTGTAAACGGGAGTAATGATTAACTTGTCTTACGCTGCCGCAATACCTGAGGCAGCTTTAGTTTTTTTTACTGAGGCACTAATCGGTTCAACTTTTCGTTGTTTTTCGTACAGGAACTTTAGAACTTCTGATCGAAGGTGAACGTATTCTGGGTCTTCTGCTAAGGCCAATCGATCACGAGGGCGTTCAAGACCAACATCTAATATTTCACCAATCGTTGCCGCTGGGCCATTAGTCATCATGACAATTCTATCTGACAGCAAAACTGCTTCGTCAACATCATGGGTGATCATAATAACGGTATTATTCAGCTCATTCTGGATCTCCATTAAGGAGTCTTGCATATGCGCCCTGGTCAGGGCATCTAGCGCGCCAAATGGCTCATCCATTAACAAAATCTCTGGCTGCATCGCCAAAGCACGAGCGATACCCACACGCTGCTTCATACCCCCTGATATTTCGTCAGGACGCTTATACATAGCGTGATCCATATGAACCAAGTGAAGATTATGTTCTACCCACTCTTTAGTTTCTGCTTTTGACTTAGTTTTTCCGAATACTTGCTTAACGGCCAGCTCAACATTTTCATACGCCGTCAACCACGGCAATAGAGAATGATTTTGGAAGACAACGGCTCGCTCAGGTCCTGGTTCTGTCACTTCTTTGCCGCTAAGAACTACACCGCCATTGGTTGCCTGATGTAGGCCAGCGACAACGTTCAAAACGGTTGACTTACCACAACCCGAGTGTCCGATAAGCGATACAAACTCGCCCTTTTTAATTTGTAAACTCACGTCCTGCAGCGCTGTGAACGGCCCCTTTGGTGTCGGAAAGACCATATCTATATGACTAATATCTAATAATGCGCTCATAATTCTATCCTCAATAAATTCAATCGTATTTCGTTACTTGTAGCTGTTCGGGCAGGTTAAGGCTTAAAGGCCTTTATTATCCCAAGACACTCGCTTTTGTATTTGTAACATTGCGCGATCTAACAAGAATCCGATAAAACCAATTACAACGACTGCTGCCATAATTCTACTTAGTGAATCTGAACTACCATTCTGGAATTCATCCCAAACGAACTTTCCAAGGCCTGGGTTTTGGGCCAACATTTCTGCGGCGATCAACACCATCCATGCGATACTTAAGGACAAGCGCATTCCGGTAAAGATCATCGGTACTGATGCAGGTAAAACAATTTTCTGAACATGTTTCAGAGCAGGTAATCGCAACACCTTACTTACGTTGACCAAGTTATCATCAATGGATGCAACACCCACTGACGTATTGATCACCATTGGCCATAAGCAGCAAAGTGTTACGGTGATCATCGAAACAATAAAGGACTTGGCTACCAGTGGATCTGACGAGACGTAGAGT